>NZ_JANWXB010000170.1 GCF_025055495.1 Thermoflexus sp.
GGACGCTCTGCTTCGCGTCCGACTGCGAACAAGGGCTTTTCATTCGCAGGGCGGTGCCGGGCGCCGCAGGCGCCCCGCACCGCCCGAACACGTGTAAGGGAGGGGGTTCCTCGGATCGGCGCTAAGAGCGCGCCCGCTCCAGGAGCGGAGCGATCGCCGGTGGCGGTGGCATCCCCGGGAAGGTGGGACGCACGGCCCGCGTTCGCTGCTCCTCCGCGGCCTTGATCCATCGCCAGAGCGCCTCGTTCAGCGGGGTCGGAATCCCAATCCGCCGGCCGATGGCTGCCACCGCGCCGTTCAGTGCATCGATCTCGGTCGGGCGCCCCCGGCGTAGATCCTGGCGCATGGAAGAAGAGTTCTCCGCTGTCCGCCGGCAGACCTCTGCCACGAAGCCCTCCGGATCCTGGAAGGGCAGGGAAATGCCCTGAGCCCCGGCCACCGCTGCTGTTTCCCGTGCGACCCCTCGGGCCAGCCGCCAGAGATCCGAACGCTCCAGCAGGGCCCCGTTCGGCACATCGAAGAGGGCCGTAATGGGGTTGATCGCTGTGTTGACCACCAGTTTCCCCCAGATCACGCCCTGCAGATCCCTGTGGAGTTCCACCTGGAACCCTGCTTGCTTCAGGATATCCGCGATCCTTTCCGATGGCTTTGAATTTAAGGATGGGGCGCCCAGCCAGATGGAGCCCATCCCACTCAGTCGGGCGTGCCCGGGCGCCAGGAGGGTGGCGCCCATCGTGGTGACGCCCTGAAGCGCGCGAGAAGGGCCCAGGATCTCCTGAAGCGTTTCCAGCGGCCCCAGCCCGTTCTGAAGGGTCAAGGCGATCCCATCCGGCCGCAACACCTGCCGGGCCCACCGCGCGGCCCGTTCGGTCTGATAGGTCTTCACCAGGATCAGGGCGAGGTCGCACGGGGGGACTTCCGTTGGATCCGCAGCCGTCGCCACGCGGGCGGTTTCCTCTCCTTCGGCCGTCGTCAGGCGCAAGCCATCCTGGCGCGCGGCCTTCAGAGCCTCTGCCCACGTGCCGAGCATCCAGACCTCGGCGACGCGAGCCAGGCGGACCCCAAACAGGGTTCCCATGGCGCCGGTGCCCAGCAGGGCGATCCGCATCATTTCGATTCCTCCACCGGTGTGGGAGCGGGAAAGGCCTCCAGCATGACCTGGAAGGCGGCCAGCTCTTCTGGATCCATCGAGAAGGCATGCTCCGGGCCGGGGAAGCGATGGCTTCGCACGTCTTCGCAGTAGGCCTGAACCGCTCGCACGATCTCCCTGTGGAGGTCCGCATACTTCTTCACGAAGCGCGGTGTGAAGCGGTCGAAAAGGCCGAGGAGATCGTGGAGGACCAGCACCTGGCCGTCGCAGCCGCTCCCTGCCCCAATGCCGATGGTGGGGATCCGTAGGCGCTGGGTGATCGCCGTGGCCACTGGCTCCGGGACCATCTCCAGGACGATGGCGAAGCAACCGGCGGCTTCCAGGGCCAGGGCGTCCTCCAGCAGACGCCGGGCATCGACGGCCGTGCGTCCCTGCAGGCGGTAGCCACCCAACTTGTGAAGAGATTGAGGGGTGAGGCCGATGTGGCCCATCACGGGGATCCCAGCGCGCACAATGGCTTCAATGGTGGAAACCATCTCCTGTCCCCCCTCCAGTTTGACGGCATCCATGCCGGCCTCCTTCAGGAACCGGCCGGCGTTTCGAACCGCCTCCGCGAGATCCGCCTGATAGGCCATAAAGGGAAGATCCCCCACCAGCAGTGCGGAAGGGTTCGCCCGAGCGACCGCTTTCGCGTGGTGGAGCATTTCCTCCATCGTCACTGGGAGCGTGTTGGAGTAACCGAGGACGACCATGCCGAGGGAATCCCCCACCAGGATCACATCGACGCCCGCCTGATCCACGGCGAGGGCGGTCGGATAATCGTAGGCGGTGATCATGGTGATCGGCTCGCGGGCTGCCTTCCGTGCCTGAAGCGTGTGGATGGTGACTTTTTTACGGGCCATGGTCCCCTCCGGAAAGCTTGCGAAGTTTTCGAGGATGCGGGTGAAACCGGGCGGACAGCGATGAAGGATGGGATTCCCAAGCTGCCCGGATGGATCCGCCGGAGGCGATGGCGATCCTTTCATCCTCATCCCGGCCTAGCCTTGCCGTCGAGGCGGGGGGAGGTCGGGAGCGAAAATGGGGAAGGATCCACATCCCAAAGGCGGGCACCGCTGGAAAGAGACAACGGGAGGCGGAAGAGGTCCCTTGGGCGGAACCATCCCGGACCTCACCGTCCCGGTCGCCCCACGGCAATCCAGGCGGTTGCAGGAGGATCATAGAGGCGAACGCTTCTCCTATCAGCTCACCGCCCACTCGGGGTCGGTGGCGTTTTTCAGTATATCACGCACGGGGCGATCGAACCAATAGGACCTCCTGCGAGAGAGGCCGCAGCGCTCACTCCGATTTCTCCCTTCGCGGGCTTTCGGGGCCCGCCCGGCCCGCTATGATCTCTTCCCTCGGAGCCCGGGGATCTCCCCGCTTTCGAAGCGACACCGGACGGGCTTCAGAAGCCTTGTGACTTCGGCCGGATAGAGCTCAACAGGAGATTCAACCCAACCAGCCCGATCAGGATCGGGAGGTTCACGAAGAGCACGGCGGCCAGCAAGGGGGTGAGCCGCGCGAGGCTCTCGATGGCCAGAGTCATGATGGCCTGATGCAACGAGATCGGGCCGGCGAGCAGGAGGAAAAGGGCCAGGAGACCGCCGGCGATCCCGATCGCGGGCCATGCCGCCCGATCCGCGGGGCTGGGCCACATGGCATTGCCTACAGCGAAGATCCAATAAAACCCCACCCATCCCCATTTCTGCTGCGGGAGGGCTTGCAGCATCCGCCATGCGGATCCCCACAACGCCACGCCGAAAGTGGAGGCGTCCGGCCATTGACCGCCGACGATGGCGATCGTGATCAGCCCCACCACCAGCGGGGCTGTGCCGATCAGGCTCATCCGGAAGGGATCAGCCTCCGCCAGCTGAACCGCTCCCAGGCGGATCTGTCCTCCGGCCCGCTGGGGCCATATCGCGAAGCGATAGCGACGCACGCCCAGGAGCAGAGCAGCCAGCCAGTGGCTGAGCTCATGGAGGAAAACCCCGGGGAACAGCAGGGCCCAGTAGAGCATCACAGCGGCGTCTGGATGGCCCGTGAGCCGGTTCAGCGCGATCTGGAGGTTGCGATGGAGCGCCCGCTGGACCATATAGAGCAGAAGGCTGGTCGTCAGGAAGACCAGGCCGGTTTCCAGGGCCACCGCCGAACCCATCGCTTATCCCTCCCGGCCCAGAGTGGCCCCCAGGAAATCCGGATGGCCGTTCAGGAAGGCCTCGATCGGCATCATCCGCTTGCCCTCCGGCTGGATTTCCAGGAGCACCAAGGCGCCTTCCCCCGTGCCAACCGCTGCTCCCCGATCGACCGGGACGACCTGGCCTGGAGGAGCGGAAAGATCCAGGCGAACCCGGGCGCGGCCGATCTTCAGCAGCCGTCCCTTCCAGAACGTGTAGCCGCCGGGCCAGGGGGTGAAGGCCCGGATCCGTCGTTCGATTTCGATAGCCGGCCGCCGCCAGTCGATCTCCCCATCCGCCTTGGTGATCGGAGGGCAATACGTGGCCTGGGAGGGGTCCTGGGGCTGGGGGATGATCTCCCCGGCCAGCCAGCGGCGGAGGGTCTCGCGCATCAATCGGGCTCCGCGCTGAGCCAGACGTTCCCCCAAGGTCTCCGCCGTGTCTTCCGGAGCGATCGGCTCCCGCTCCATCGCCAGGATCGGCCCGGCATCGACCTCCTCGGTCATCAGCATCACCGTCACCCCTGTCTCGGGATCGCCGTTCAGGATCGCCGCCTGGATCGGCGCCGGGCCCCGATAACGAGGGAGCAGGGAGGCATGGAGGTTCAGGCACCCGTAAGGGGGCAGTTGCAGGACCTCCGAAGGCAGGATCAGTCCGTAGGCCACCACCACGATGGCGTCGGGCTGGAGTTCTCGCAGCCGGGCCACGGCGGCGGGGTCTCGACGCAGGGAGCGAGGCTGGAAAACCGGAAACCCTCGCGCTTCCGCCCAGCGCTTCACCGGGGGCGGGGTCGGTCGCAGCCCCCGGCCAGCCGGTTTGTCCGGTTGCGTGAAAACGGCGACGATCTCATGTTCCTCTGCCACGGCCTCGAAGGTCGGCAGCGCAAAAGTAGGGGATCCCATCAGGACCAGACGGGCCATGGAGAACCTCCCCCCTCGCTTGCTCCCGATCGCGTGGGAGCAGAAAGACGCTGAGTGGTTGAGAGTTTCCTGAGATGGTGCGATCACATCCCCCGGCAGGGTCCATCAAGCGAGATGGAAAGGGCCGGGCTGACCATTGCGGATCGTCCTTCCATCCCGGGGGAAGGACCTCAGCGCGATCTCTTTTAGTATAGTTTGGGACGCGGAGTGGGAAGGAAGGAAAAGCCCAGGCGCGGAAATCAACCTCAACATCCCACGGGAC
>NZ_JANWXB010000177.1 GCF_025055495.1 Thermoflexus sp.
CGCCGCGTGGGGGGGGGGTGGGGGTATATTTTTGGGGGGGGGGGGGGGGGGGCCGCCGGCCGCCCCCCCCCCAGCACCCCAATCCCCAGAGAGAGATCGATGGTTCGCGCGAGCGGCGTCGAATGCACCGCACGCGTTTGCAATAGGGCTATATCGCAGTGGCGCTCCAGCCCCAAAAACCTGTGGGAAAGCTCAGAAGCTATGGTCGCTGTCGGAGCGACTGAAACGCCCTATGACTTTAGAACTATCGGAATGATGCCTGGAAGACGGTAGGATGAGGCTGGAAATTTCACCCGGCTAGGCATAGCATGGGATTGATACGGATCGCTTTCAGGGGGTACGCCTTTCGTCCAGTCCATCTGTCCGCCTGGCCAGGGGACGCGAGCTCGTATAAAGTCGAATTCCGAAAAGCGATCGGCTTGCTTCGGGAGGAAAGGTGCTTCCCCTCTCCGCCATCTGGCTGTTGCTGATCCTGATGCTCATGGCTGGCCTGTTATTCAGCGGGGCGCTACGGCCGGACCTGGCCGCCCTGATCCTGGTCCTCGGGCTTTCTTTCAGCGGGTTGCTCTCCCCTCAGGAGGCCTTCAGCGGGTTCAGCCGCTCCGCCGTCATCGCCCTCATCGCCCTCTTCATCCTCACCGCCGGCCTGAACCGGACCGGGGTTTCCCGGATCCTGGGGGAGCGGCTGAGCCAGTGGGCCGGGGATTCCCCGCAACGCCTCGTGGCGGGGATGACGCTGTTAACCGCCCTGCTCTCACTTGCCATGAATTCCGTAACCGCCGCCGCGGTGGTGATACCCCTGGCCGTTCAGGCGGCCCGACGGATCGGCCTGTCCCCCTCCCGGATCCTGATCCCCATTGCGTATGGCGCACTGCTTGGAGGGATGCCCACCCTTTTCACCACGGCCAACCTGATGCTGAGCGGGCTTCTGCGGGAAAGCCAGGGGCGCTCCCTTACGATGCTGGATTTCTTCGTGGTCGGCCTCCTCCCCGCCTCCCTGGGTCTGGTGTGGGTGATCGGGGTCACCTGGCGGAACCTCCCGGAACGCTCCCCCGTCGGGCAATGGATGCGCCTTCACCGTCTGAACCGGGAGCTGGCGGAGCTCTACGGCTTAAAGAACGGTCTGGTGGAACTTCTGGTCGAGCCCTCCTCGCCGCTGTCCGGTGTTTCTCTCGGGGAAAGCGGCCTGGCCTCCGAATACCATTTGACCGTCGTCGGGATCCGGCGTCGGGGACGATTGATCCTTTCCCCGCCCAGCTCGGAATCCCTGCAGCCGGAGGATGTGCTCCTGGTGACCAGTGGGCCTCCGGGGGAAGCGAACCTGGAGGAGGCCGTGCGGGCCCTGGGGCTTCGCAAACTCCCCCGCCCGGTGGCCCCGGAGGTGCTGGAGGCCGGGGAGGCGGGTCTGGTCGAAATCCTCCTTTCCCCTCACACGACCCTGATCGGCAAGACCCTGCGGGAGCTCCGGTTCCGGGAACGATATGGCCTGCAGGTCCTGGCCATCTGGCGGGAAGGACACCCCATCCGGGTCGGGCTGGCGGATGAGCGCCTGCGCTTCGGAGACGCCCTTCTGGCCTACGGACCGTGGGAACGCATCCGTATCCTCCAGGGGGACCCGGAGTTCATCGTTCTGCAGACCAATGGGGAACCCATGCGGACCTCCCGTCGGATTCCGGCGATCGGGATCATGCTGGGGGTGATCGTGGCCTCCATCCTGACCTCCCGCTCGGTGGCCGAAGTGACGATGGCCGGGGCGGTGCTGATGATCCTGGTCGGTTGCCTGACGATGGAGGAAGCGTATCGGGCCATCGAATGGCCGACGGTGTTCATGGTCGCCGGGCTGTTGCCGCTCTCCATCGCGATCTCCCGCACCGGAGCGGCGGAGGGGCTGGGGGAAATGCTGCTCCAGCAGATCGGTGGCGCCTCGCCCTGGATCGGGGTGCTGGTGTTCACCGGGATCGCGGCGGTTTTGACGCAGGTGCTCTCCGCTTCGGTGACCGCTGTGGTTTGGGGGCCCATCGCCCTGCAAGCGGCGCCCATCCTGGGGGTCCCTCCGCACTGGATGGGGCTGGCCGTGGCGCTGGCCACCTCAGCGGCCTTCCTCACGCCGATGGCCCATCCGGCCAACGCGCTGGTGATGGGCGCCGGCGGCTATCGACCGAAGGATTTCCTCAAAGCCGGGCTTCCCCTTTGGGCCCTGAGCGTGGGGGCGATCACGGCCTCGACGGTGGGGTTGGGGCCATGGCTTCCTCATTAACGGGGGGATGATCCCGGGGTTGCTGGGGGATCCCCTGTTTCCGCCAACCATCGAACGCCGAAGGTTTCTGGGGGGCCAGGCGGGCCGTCGAAGACGGCCCCGCCCACCCCAAAATCCCCGATGAGATCGAAGGGGCGATCCATCCCAATCGAACACGACTTCGCTGGATCAGCTATGGGGTGGATGAAGATCCGGAGCGGGAACTTCCAGGAGGGTGTAATACGGTTCTCCTGCACACGCCCGGCACAATATATACCCATTGCGGATGACCTCTCGCCCGTCATTAATCCCTTCGCCGCAGCGCACGCAGAAGACCCGCCGCAGCGGATGGCCAGGCAGATCTTCCGGAGGGATGATCACCTGCACCGATTGGACCCGGAATAGATCCTCATCGGGCATGATCCGATAGGCGTGGCGCTGAGCGGCGGCTTTGCTCAGGCCCGGCGGAGCCAGATGGAGGGCCGTCTCCCGCGCATCATCCCGGGCCACAATCCGCACGGCCTGGCCGGTCCGGATATCCACAAAGGTAGCCGCCGCTTTCCCGTAGTCGATGTGCTTGAGCGTCCGCCGCCCCAACCGGCATCCGGTCACCACAGCAATGGCATCCGTCAGGCACCGATCGATCTCCACGTAGACGATCAACCGGCGCCGATCCCCGGGATCCTCGGGGTCCAATCCCAGCAATCGGCATCCGAGAAGCGCCATGCGAACGCCTAAAATCTGTCCGGGGCAGAGATGTCCGTGGAAAGCCGCGGCTTCCTCTAACCACTCTTCCAATGGGCGCATTCCAGGCTCCGGGAAAACGGTTGCTCAGGTCGTGCCTCACTGGGGACTGCCTGGACCGGGCTGCTGGGGCGGCCTCTTCCCCTGAATTTCCCCTCCTAGGGCCCTCCGAGTCTCGAGGAGGGGGCGGAATCCATAGTTAGGGATAGGCGAGCGGCCTTCTGCGGCCCGTCCATCCCAACCGCCATCGATGAGGGAAAAAGGCCGATCGCCCATCCCTGGACTGCTTCCCTCAAGCCGGCTTATCCGGCTTCGTCCCCTGCTTCTCCTCCTCCGAGGTCAAGCCTCGGCGGAATTCCCGGATGCTCTGCCCAAGCTCTCGAGCCAGATTGGTCAGACGACCGGGGCCGAAGAGCAAGAGGGCGATCAACAGGATAATGATCAGCTCCGTG
This sequence comes from Thermoflexus sp., assembly GCF_025055495.1. Lineage (GTDB taxonomy): Bacteria > Chloroflexota > Anaerolineae > Thermoflexales > Thermoflexaceae > Thermoflexus. The sequence continues at coordinate 3,433 of NZ_JANWXB010000177.1, forward strand.
GGTCCGAGGCGGAAAGGCATTGTGGCCTCCGTTATCAATGGATGAGAAACGCCATGGACAACTTCCGAGCTTTCCTGAGGGCTTTGGGGCTGGGGCGCCGCCTTCGGGGGCGCCCCAGCCCCAAAAAGATTTTCTCTCCTCCCTCTCCAAGGCCCTGAGGGCCTCTAAGAGGGGGAATCGATTCATCGGGTGAGCGGCGGGGTGCCCAAGGTGGCCCCACCGCCCCAGGGCGCACGATGATCACCTCACCGGTCACATAGCTCGATCCCCACCGCTTCGTGAGAAGAATCACGGACTGTGGATATCTCCATGATACTTCTCTCCAAGAGGAAGCAGCAAACGACGGCGCCGAACGATCCGGAAGGCGGCATGCGATAGGCCCGCTGTGGGATCAGGATGAAAGAGCCTGGGGGGCGGGGGAGATCGCCTGCGCGGAATATCCCTCCGGATGGTCCTGCATCCAGCGCCATGCGCTGAGCACGATGTCCCGTAGCGTGTATTGAGGGGTCCAGCCCAGATCCCGTCGGATGGCTTCCGGGGAAGCCACCAGCATCACCGGGTCTCCTGGCCGCCGGGGGGCTTCCACCGCGGGAATCGGATGTCCGGTTACCTCCCGGCACACCTTCAGGACCTCCCGCACGGTGTATCCGACCCCCGTCCCCACGTTATACACCATCACCGGCCGGTCGGATAGGGCTTCCAGCGCCAGGAGGTGGGCACGGGCCAGATCCACCACGTGGACGTAATCCCGAACGCACGTCCCGTCCCGGGTTGGGTAATCGGTCCCATAGATCTCCACATACGGCCGGCGGCCTAGCGCCACCGCCAGGATGTTCGGGATCAGATGGCTCTCCGGGCGATGATCCTCCCCCCGGGTCGCCGTCGCCCCACCTGCGTTGAAGTAGCGCAGGGCGGCATAGCGCAGGCCGCGGGTGCGATGCAGCCACATCAGGATGCGCTCGACCGTCGCCTTGGTCTCCCCGTAAACGTTCGTGGGGCCGATGGGGGAGGATTCCGTGAGGGGCTCGGGGGTAGGGGCGTAGACCGCCGCGGTGGAGGAGAACACCATCCGATCCACTCCAGCGGCGAGCAGGGCTTCCAGAAAAGCGATGGTCTGGGCGATGTTGTTCCGAAGATACTTAAAAGGATCCTGCATGGACTCCCCGGCCTCGATGAAGGCGGCGAAATGCATGGCCGCCTGACAGGGCCATCGGCGCAGGGTCTCCACCACCCGTTCTCCATCCCCGATATCTCCCTGCACAAAGAGGGCGCCTTCGGGGACCGCGGCGCGGAACCCGTGGGAGAGGTTGTCATAGACCACGACTTCATAACCGGCATTTAGCAGGAATTCCGCCACAATGCTGCCGATGTAACCGGCTCCTCCGGCGACCAGGATGCGCATGGTGTTCTCCGCTCCTCGGGATCTGTTTCGACCGTTGAAGTCCAGGAAAGCGGGAGGCGCCCGGTGCTCCACCCCGGCAACGGGAATGAGAGGATCGACGCCATGGGCAAGTTCCGAGTTCCCCCGCGGGTTTTGGGGCGGGGGCGCCGCCTTCGGCGGCCTCTTCGATCCTCCCTAACGGGAGAGCGGGCCGCGGCGATCCGCTTCATCCAGCGAGATCCGGGGAGCGGCCGAAGACACGGGCGGGAGAACCGCGGGAGAAGGGCGGATGGAGACCAAACTGTGCCAAGCCACGATCCCATAGCTGATGGCGTAACACAGCAGGAAAGGCACTACTCCATCCATATTGTGATGCCATGCTCGCCAGGCCAGGAAAAGGGCATACAGCGCGAAGGCTCCCTCGATCCACCCGGTGGGGTCCACTTCCCCATCCCCATCCATCGCCCGCTCCCCCTTGGGGGTTCGTATGAATTCCGATGGGTAGCCCAGCAGGGCTTCCAGGATGGCCCGGGTGTTGTTCAGCGTTAATCCGGTCCCCACTAAGAACAGCAGGGGGATCGCCCACACCCGTCGGGGCCAGTCCGGGTAAAGGGCCTGCTGGCCCAGGCCATACATCAACGGGATCGCCAGCAGCCCCAGGCCCAGGATCACGGTCCATTTCGGCCGCTCCGCCGCGTGCCGCAGCAGGGGGCCCCAGAGCAGGAGCAACAACACCCCCAGCAGATTGGTGAAATAACCTCCGAGATGGAAGAGGGCCACCAGGCGCTTCCACCACGGCCAGCGGCTGACGAGGATCCGCCCGATCAGCTTGCGAAAGGTCTGGGTGGTCCCCTTCGCCCACCGGAACTGCTGGCGCTTGAAGGCCTGAAGCGAAGGGGGGACTTCCCCAGGGACGTCCACATCCGGCACAAACACCAGCCGCCACCCGGCAAGCTGGGCCCGGTAACTGAGATCCAGATCCTCCGTCAGGGTATCGCCCTCCCAGCCCCCTGCCGCTTCGATGGCTTCCCGGCGCCACACTCCCGCGGATCCGTTGAAGTTAACGGGCAGGCCGGCCGCGGAACGGGCTGCCTGATCCACGATGAAATGAGCATCCAGCATCAGGGCCTGGATCCGCGTGATCCAGGAGGCCTGGGCATTCAGATGGCTCCAGCGGGCCTGGACCGCTCCGATGGACGGATCGGCCAGCAGCACCGGGATCATCCGCTTCAGGAAATCCGGTGGGGGGACGAAATCCGCGTCGAAGATGGCGATGAATTCCCCTCGCGCCCGCTGCAACCCGTAAGCCAGCGCGCCGGCCTTATAGCCGTTCCGATGCGGCCGTCGCAGCAATTCGATGGGATGCCCCAGGCTTTGATAGTAGGCCACCTGTCGCTGGACCCGCTGGGCGGTTTCATCTGTGGAATCATCCAGGACCTGGATCTCCAGGCGATCCCGCGGATAATCCAGCGCGACCACCGCCCCCAGCAGGCGCTCCACCACGCCGCCCTCGTTGTAAATCGGCAACTGCACCGTTACCCGGGGCCAGTTTCTGGGCTCCACCCGTGGGATCGGCCGGCGTCGCCCCCACAGACTCAGCCCGGTCAACACCAGCACATACATCGCGTAGAGGAACAACAGGATGCTGATCCCCAGGCTGGCCATGGCCAGGATCTTCATGGCTGCTCCTCCCGAAACCCCAGGAATCGATAGACCGGCGCCACTTGAGCCCCTCCCCGAACCGGGAAAACGGGCAACGCTCGCGCCTCAATGCGATCCCGCAACCGCTCGAACACCGCCCGGCTAATCATGATGTGGCCGGGCGGCGCGGCCTCCTGCAGCCGACGGGCGTAATTCGCCACGCTGCCGACCACCGTATAGGTCCAGTAATCCGGCGTCCCGATAGGGCCGATGATGGCCTCGCCGATGTGGATGCCGATCCGATAGCGGCGCCGATGCTCGAGGGGCAGGGTCGCATGCAAAAAGGCCAGGTTCTGCTGCATCTGCCATGCCGCCCGCAGGGCTCGATAGGGATGATCCGGCAGGTCGAAGGGCGCGTTAAACCAGCCCAGCACGGCATCGCCCATGAACCGATCCACCACCCCACCCTCTCTTCGGATGGCCTCCCAGGCCACCTGGAGATAACGATTCAGGAGGGGGATGAGATCTTCAAGAGGAAGCCGATCGCATAACTCCGAAAAGCCCTGGAGATCCGCGAACAGCACCGTGACCTCCCGTCGGATCCCTCCCTCGGGCCATGGATCCGGATGACGGGCCAGGTGGGCCCTCAGGTGAGGATCCAGCAGACGGTGAAGAAGGGCCTGCTCGCGCTGGATGTGCGCTCGCAAATGCTCCAGGAGCTCCCGGCTGGCCGTTAGAGCGGCGAACAGCGAACTCCGCTGATCCGGGCTGGGGTTTCCCGGATGTTCCCCGGAAATGACCCGCCCGATCTGCTCCAGCTGATCTCCGAGCAGATCCAGAAACCGCTGAATTTCTGAGGGGCTCTCGACCGGTTCCATTTCCTCCTTCTCGTTCCCAGATCGTGGTTCGCGGCGCTCGGTTCGCCAGGTTTGGGGATGGGACACTGGACCTATCCGTCGGTCCCTCTTTCTCCGGGACATCGGGGGGCGGGCGGGGCTGCCCCCGGGTGTTCCATGCCATCGGCCACTTCCGGGCTCTCCCGGGGTCTTCGGGACTGCCGTCAAGGAGCTTCGCGGCGGTGATCCCTTCCCGACCGGGGGAAGCCCAGCGAGAACCCCAGGCGAGCCCCCTGGGCCCAGCGGCGGATTCCTCCCAGATAGGGAGCCAGAGCTTGCCGGAGCCGCCATTGAAATCCCTGGACCAGCAGTCGAAGCAACCACCCCTGGGGCGGCGGGAGGGCCCGGGATCGACGCCCGCCAAACCGGGCGGCGCTGTAGCGTTCCGCCACCCGTTCCAGCGCCTCAGCGACCTCCGGAATCAGGCTTCCCAGATAATCCGCGCGCTCCAGCGGCGTCCAGGAGGACGGGAACCGGATCCCGAACAGCCGTGCGGCCCGGTTCATCCAGAGGTAATCCCGGGCGGCCGGGGAGAGCCGACGCAATCGGCGGCGATCCCGGATCCAGAAGGCCAGACCCAGCAATCCCAGCACCCCGATTAAGCCGACGGTGATTGGCCCCGTCGGAAATCGGGAGGCGCGAGGCAGCGCCAGAGGCTCCCCCGGCTGGATGTCGAAATCCTCCGCCAGCAGGCTCCGGCGGGTCGGCGTCGGCCGGGGCGCCCCCGGCGTTGAACCGGCCTGATCCGGGGTCGGAGGCGTCGGCGTCGGGGAAAGCGGACGCTGGGGGCGCAGGATCGGCGGCTGGGCGGCCGTGGGCTCGAACTCCACCCATCCGAAGCCCGGGAAGTAGACCTCCACCCAGGTATGGGCATCCCGCTGGCGCACCCGATAGCGCCCATCGGGCATCCACTCCCCCTGGGCGTAGCCGCTGACCACCCGGGCCGGGATGCCCAGGGCGCGGGCCATCACCGCCATGGCCGACGCGTAGTAATCGCAGTAGCCCTGGCGGATGTCGAAGAGCACATAGACCACCCCATCGCGGCCCGGCGGCGGCGCCGGGATGTTCTCGTTGTATCGGATGTTGCGGCGCAGCCAGGCCTCCAGCGCCACCACCTTGTCATAAGGGTTGTCATAACCTGCGGTGATCCGTTCCGCCAGACGGCGGATCTGGGGATCCAGGTTCGAAGGCAATTGCAGATACCGCTGCACCCATTCCGGATAGACAGTCCCGGCCTGCCGCAGGCTCTCGATGTCGGGAACCGGGACGAGGGAGATCACCTCGTAGGTCTGTTGAGCGCCGAAGGGCCTTGTGCTGCGGATCATCATCAGATCGTGGGCCTGCGCGGTGAAGCGTCCTTGAACGATGGACGGGAGACTTGCCGCGACCGGATGCTGGGCGGCGAAGATCAGCGTGTTGCCTGGGAGGTAGACGTCGAACGTCTGGGTGACCACCGCCCGGCCCTCCCACAGGGGGCGCGCCGTCAGCGCTGTCATCGGCGCGCGGCCCTGTTCGTCTTCCCCAGAGGAAAGCCAGCCGTTGGAGGTGTAGACATCGTAAACCACGCCCCGCCAGTAGCGGGCAGGTCCCTGGGCCCTTACATCCATCACCGGTGTGTCGCTCAGCCGTCGCGGGCCGCCGAAGGAAAGGGTGCGGCTCAGCGGGCTGATGTAGGCCGGACGCTGGGAGCGCAGGGAGCTGAACAGCCGGTTGAAGGTCTCCTGACTCCGGCGCAGCGGCCGGCTGACCTCACTCCAGGCGCGGGAAACCGTCTCGCTGGGTCCGGCGGCCGGGAGCAACCACGCCAGGGCCACGGTCAGCGTGGCGACCATCAGCCCCGCCCGCAGGATGTCCACCCCCAGATCCGGGACGAACCATATCCGTTCCAGCCGCCAGCGGTAGCTCTGCTCCTCGTAGTGAACGGTGACCAGCCAGAGCAACGCGCCCAGCAGGTAGGCGATCAGGAAGAGGGTGAGGGGACGAGGGCCCAGATAGTAATAGGCGTTGATAAAAGCGATCAGCCCGGCCGGCAGCAGCGCCCGCCACGAGCGGATCGTCCGGAAGGAATACCAGGCGCTGGCGCTGGCCGCCAGCCAGATCAAGGCCGCCATCAAGACCACGAAGGGAAGGGGATCGCTGCCGCGGCCGCCCCGCATCGCCTCCATCGCCCAGACCGTGAGACGATAACCCAGCCACTGCAGCTTCAGCGACCAGTCCGGATCCGGGATCAGGCGAGCGCTGAGATACCCCACCCAGACCGTCCCGTAGCCCAGGTTCAGGACCAGGGCAACCGGCCCAGAGAAACGACGGACCGCCAGGATCCACCCGATGAAGAGGCCGCCCAGGGCCACCAGTGGAAGGATCTCCAGGCCATCCGCCCACCCGGCCAGCGTCACCGTCCACGCCGCCGAGCCGTTCATCAGCAACAGGAGGAACAGCATCCACAGCGTCCCGATCGCTCCGCGGGAGGCGATCGGCGCAACCGGGGACGCCCTGGAGACCCCTACCGGGCTTTCTCCCACCATTGACGCAACTCCTTTGCCGAGACCCGGGATGTGAGATCCAGGCTCAGCGGCGTGACCGAGACCACCTGATCCACCACCAGCGCGTAGATGTCCGAATCCGGCTCCAGATGCTCGAAGTCGATCTCCACCCGATACCCCAGGGGCCCGGGATCCGTGGGGCGACGGCGCATCGGCCGCACCGGGACGAAATACCGCTGGCGGGACTGGCGGGTCCACCGCCATGGTGTATCCGGCGTTGCGGTGGCCGGGACATCGATTTTGAGCACATCCACATCGAAAGGCAGGGCCTGCCGAAGGACCGCCCCGGCGAACAAGCACGTGAAGTGAGCGGCGGCACGGAAGTCGATTTCTTCCGAATACCCCAGGTGGTGCTCCACCGGGGTCTGCAGGGAGACCGCCAGGGCCGGGATGCCGAAGCTGGCCGCCTCCAGGGCCGCTCCCACCGTTCCCGAGATGGTCACCCCGGATCCCACGTTCTCCCCATAGTTGATGCCGGAGACGACGAGATCCGGCCGCCGGGGCAGGATCTCGAGGATCCCGTGGTTCACCACCTGGGCCGGCGTTCCCTCCACCCCATAGGCGCGGATCGTCGCGCCGTTCACTACCATAGTCTCCGGATAGATCCGCCCCTCCGAAGTGGCGGGCATACAGCGGCCGGCGCCGGACCACTGGTCAACGGGGGCCACCACCACCACCTGCCCCAGCGCCTGCAGGGCGGCCGCCGCCGCCCGCAGCCCGGGCGAGCGGATCCCATCATCGTTCGTCACCATGATGAGCGGCATAGCGTCCTCCGGAAGACCGCCTCCGCGATCCGATCGGCGATCTGCTGCAAGATCCCATCGGGCACCCCTTCCGGGACTAAGGACTGAGGGCGGGTGTCGATGGGATCGTTGACGTAATCGATGCAGAGGAAGCGCCCCTTTTCATCGAGGGCGATCTCGCTGGAGAACAGATGCAGGCCGCATACCTCGGCGATCCGATGGCCCAGAATCCAGAGAGGATGCAATTCGAAGGCTTTCCGTTCGGCCTCTGTCACCGGCGTGTAGCGATGGGTCTCTGGATCCCACCAGCACGGGAACACCGTATCGACCGCGTAAAGCACCCGGAACCACGCCGGCCGCCCTCCGAGCTGGCGCGGGCGCACATACCGCTGGATCAGGAACGGCTGATCCGGGAAGGTCGCCCGGAGAGCGGCCAGATCCTCCGGGCCGGTGATGCGCTCCACGCCCTCCCCGCCGCCCCCGAAGGCCGGCTTGGCGATCAGCGCGCCGCTGGCTTCCTCCGGCCATTCCACCTCCGGCTGCTCCTCCCAGGGAGGCAGGATCCACGTCGGCGGGGTGGGAAGCCCGGCGATCGCAAACCGCCGATGCATGGCCACTTTATCCCATGCCGCCCGGGCGCGCTCCGTGGGGTTCAGGCGGAACACGCCCGCCTCGCGGGCCCACTCCACCAGCGCCTCAAAATCCTCATCCCAATCCGAGGCCCGGTCGAAGAAGACCCGGCATGACCACTCGCCTCCCCGGGCCCGTTCCAGGATCCCCGGGAGATCCTCGGGGGTGATGTCCATCATCGAAAGGCCGCGGCGGGCGCAGGCCTCCCGGATCATTTCCACAAATGGCCGATCGCAGTCCCAATTCCAGGCAACCGCCAGATCGACCGTCTTCACCCGAACGCCGCTTTCAATCCACATTTCTCTCTCAAAATCCCGCACGGGCATGATCGAGAGCCGCCTGCTCTACAGCGAACGCATGTTGTGAATGGATTGCCGGTTACGAAAGCGATGGGACTTCCTGGAGATTTTTGGGGTCCGACGGGCCGCTTCACCGTCCACCGGACCCCAAAATCCCTATGCGACGGAGCAAGAGGGATGGATTCCGCCACCTTTCTTGCCTGCCTTTCTCATCATAGCATGAGATCGAAGATTTTTCCCTGTAGGATGGGATGGACCATCCGACAGGCTGGGGCGCTGCGCCCAGGGCCTCTCCACGCTGGGAAGCGGCGCGGAGAGAGGATCAAAGCGCTGGAGGGTGAGGCGGTCGAGACCGATTCCGTGAAGGGAATTGCCCCATCCCCTTTTGCCCTTCCCGTCGCAAAGGCCGCCCGGAGGGGAGAAGGCCAATTTCCTTACAGGGTGTGGACTGCTTTCAGGGATTTGCCCTTTGAACAGCTCCAGCCGGAGCAAATCATCCCTGCTAACTGAAGCGACTATCGGTAAAATTCAAGTGAAGGAACGGACGCCATGGGCAGCTTCAGGCATCGAGTCCCCTCGGACCCTCAGAGCACCGTTCGGAGGGACGCGGGCCAGGCCCCTCTCCCCCAACCCTGCAGGAGAGCACAGAGGTTGCCCCTGGCATAACCCGATGACGAGGGAACCTATGCGACGCGCGATCTTCTGGATTTATGGCTTTCTGATAGGCGGACTGACGGGGGCCGGTTTGATCCTGCTGTTCACCCCGCAATCGGGCGCGGAGTTGCGCGAAACGATCCGCGCCCGATGGCAACAGATCCTGGAGGAGGGGCGCCAGGCGGCCGCCCAGCATCGGGCGGAGCTGGAACGGGAACTGGCGATGCTCACCCGCCGGACCCCGCCCGGGCCACCGATGTGAAAAGACACCGGCGATCCGGCGCGTGGCTCCCCGCCGTTCATCGGATCGGGCGAGGCATCCCGTAGACTGCCGGATGCCGGATTCCCCCCGGAGCAGAGAGGTTGAGGGGTTTTCAAGGGCGCGGAGGCACGACGCCGCTGTGCCCTTTAGGGCCATGGCCACCACCAGGGTACGGGCGCCGTCTCGACGTTCACCTCCGGTCCGCTTCGCACGGTGAGCGCGGGCCAGAAGGCCGTCCGATACGGCCGGGCGGGATCCATCGGCGTTGGCCAGCGATCCTGTTCGTCCCCTCCCACGGCAATCTCCGCCCGAAGCGGCCAGCCCAGGATCCGCAGGGAGGCCGCGTGGGCCTTGCCCCATTCCCAGATGGTGTGCAGATCCCCATAGCGCCGCCCGATCCCGCGCAGCGCCCGCCGGTAGGCTTCCTGCAGCATCTGCTCTCGGCCTCCCTGCGCCAGAGCGACCGGATCGCCCCCTCCCTCGACCTCGCCCGCCAGCAGGGCCGTCAGGACCACCTCCGCCGACCGGCGGCTCCGCAGGGATCGCATCCCCCTCTCGCCAAGCTCGTCCCCCAGCGCGAGGCGAAGGACCTCCTCCCGCCATGCGGCGTAAACCAGAGCGGAAGGGCTTTTCGCTCCCATACTCCCATCCCAGCGCTGGAGCATCCCGTGCACCCGCCGTTGCAGCCAGCCCTGGGGGGTCAGGGCGAGCAGCGCCTCGCGATGGCCGGCCCGGGCCGCCGAGCAGGCCGGCCATTCCCCCGACGAGGCCGTCCAGATCCAGAGGGCGGACGGCGCCTCCTCAGCCAGGATCCCGCGGACCAGCTCCTCCAGCCGGTCCAGGGGATCTGCGAAGCCGGGCTCCGGCCCCAGCCAGCGCCCACCGGAGGGCGCGATGCGGGCGAGGGCCCCTGGGATCCCGGGCCAGCGCAGGCGCAGCGTCTCGCCGACCCAGGCCGCCCGCCAGGGCAGCGGGAGAACCGGCGCGGCCATCGCGTGGAGGCGGAACCCGGTCTCGTCTTGGCAGCCCCGGAAGAGCCCGATCTCCGGCGCCCCGCCCGCAGCCGTCCAGATCCGCCATACGGTTTCGCGCGCGGACGCGTCGGAGACGGGCATCGCGGCCTTCCAGCGGGGATCGATCAGCGAGGCCCGCAGAGGCTCGGGAAGGGGCCGGAGCGCGGCGGCGATCTCCGCTTCCATCCAGCCCGGGTGAGCCAGGGCCAGGCCGGCCGCGACCGCCAGGCTGTCCTGTGGACGCCATGGCCTCGCAAAGGCGTCCGAGGGGAGAAGGCGACCGCTCCAGGGGAGGCCGTTTCGCCAGGCGGCGTTGACCCCCTCGGCATAGGCCTGGAGCCGGGCCCGGGTGGCTTCGTCCAGGCGGTTCCACGCGGCCTCGACGCGGGCGGGGAGATCCACGTGGCGGACCCAGGCGTCCGCCGGGGCTGCCTCGGGCCCCATCAGCGCCTGCAGGCGCCCCTCCGCCGCCGCCCGCCGGACGAGCAGGAGCGGCGCAGCGTCCCATCCATCCAGCATCCCCTCCGCGAACGCCTCGTCCAGCGGCGAGGCCGCCTCGACGCGCCATTGCGCCGGGCTGAGGCGATGCAACGCGATCGGGCCCTCGCGGCCCCGAAGAACCCGAACGGAAGGGGATACGCTGCGAAGCCATCCCCAAAGGGCCAGCCCACCGAAGATCAGCCCGGCAACGGCAAGTCCGAGAAGCCCTCTCACCCGGAAAGGTCGTCTCATGTCGCATTCCGCAGGTGGCGATCCCGTTGAAGCGGAACGGCGCCCGGCGCCCGGAGGCCAAGCGCATGGGCCAACAGGCAGCGCTGCCTACCGGCGATCCGGGGAGCGATCTTCAGAACACGAAAAGCTGGGGACGACAGTGCCCCCGATCTCACTCCCCCCCATTCGTGTATTCGTGCCCCATTCGCGGACGGC
>NZ_JANWXB010000178.1 GCF_025055495.1 Thermoflexus sp.
CCCAGTTTATAACTGGACAAAGCACTACTCCAGTCCATCCCCTCTTGGCCCAGGTGGAGAGAGGGCTTTCAGGTGAGCACTGTCATAGTCGATGAGTGATGAGCGACACTACCCATCCCAGAGTAGAGCTCTTAACTTAAAAGTGGACTATATCGGTCCATAATGTCTGAATTTTATGGAGGAGCTCAATGGAGATCAGCCGGCGGGCCGATTATGCGATGCGGGTGATCCTGGATCTGGCGATGTTGCCATCGGGGATGCGAGCTCGGGCTCGGGATATCGCACGGCGACAGGCGATCCCTTATGCTTTTCTGCAGAAGATCATCCGGGACCTCTGCGCGGCGGGTTTCATTGAAGCCAGCCGAGGCCGGCGAGGCGGGGTGCGGCTGGCCCGGCCCGCGGAATCGATCACCTTACTGGAGGTCCTGGAGGCGATGGAAGGGCCTATCCGCCTGAACCGCTGTTCGCGGGAACCCCACCTCTGCCCGCGCTGGAGTTTCTGTGCGGTCCACCCTGTCTGGGCCCAGGCCCAGGCTTACCTGGAGCAGCTCCTGGGCTCCACCACCTTTGCCCAGGTGGCGGAACGAGGTCGTCAGATCCGGGCGATGCAATCCCGCAACGGGGCCCACGGGGCCGCCGCCTTATCCATCCAGGAGGCCAGCATCGCTCAGGCTCCAAGGATTTAGCGAACGCTTCGACCGCTAGGAAAGCTGCCCCGGGCGGCCTTCCTGGCCTCAGAGAGTCCTCCCATAAATCCAACAAAGGAGGCGAAGGATGCACGAGACGTTCCAGCCCCGCGCTGCCTTGCTGGTGTTCCTTGGCATGATCCTTCTGTTCGCTGCCATGTGGTTCGGCCTGTATCTCACCGTCCTGCTTCCGCGAGGGATGACCGCTTTTTGAGGGCTCTTCGCTTCGTCTCGCTGATCCCTGTTGATTCCAGGAGGTCTGGCATGGTAAAAGACCCATTTGAGCGCGTGGCGATCTTCGGGTCTGGCCTGTTAATGACGGCCTTTTTCGTCGCGATCGTTGTTGGCGCCTTCGGCTTGGGGATCCGCGTTCCCACCTGCGTCACCGACGTTCCCCCTTTTGATCAGCCCGCTGTTGTGGAAGTCGCACCTGGGGAATACGTCGTCAATATGGTGGCTCAGATGTGGCTATTCAACCCCCGCGAGATTCGGATCCCCGCTGGCTCCCGCGTGACATTCAATGTCGTCAGCAAGGACGTCCAACATGGCCTCATGATCGAGGGGACCAATATCAACCTGATGGCCATCCCCGGCGTGGTGAACCGGGCCCAGGCTCGTTTCGATCGGCCGGGAGAATATCTCATCGTCTGCCATGAATACTGCGGGGTCGGCCATCACGCGATGTTCGCCAAATTGATCGTTGAGCCCCGGGCTGCCGGATCCCAGAACCCCAATCCGGCGCGGACGATGGCTTCGGCCCTGGCCTGCTGGATACGTTAACTGCTCAAGAGGAGGTGCGCCATGGGACTGAAAGCGAAAGACATTATGACCACCGAGGTGGTGACCATCGAGCCTTCCGCCACCGTCGCTGAGGCGGTCGCATTAATGAAAGAAAAAGGATTGCGAGCGCTTATCGTGGAGCGATCGAATGAGGAAGACGCCTACGGCATCATCACGGAAACCGATATCGTCTACAAAGTCGTCGCCCAGGGCCTTAACCCCCAATCGGTGCTGGTGCGCGACGTCATGACCAAGCCGTGCATTGTGGTGAACCCGGATCTTTC
>NZ_JANWXB010000194.1 GCF_025055495.1 Thermoflexus sp.
GGGGAGGAGAGAAGAGAAGAAAATCTTTCGGGGACGGTGCGAGGGTCCAAGGCCCCACGCACCGTCCCCCAAACCCCCCCAAAGAAAAAGGGACAAAGCAATACGCCATGAAACGGTGGGGAAGAGGCTTAGAGTGACCGAGCGAGCGGCGAAGCCACCTGCCCAGTCGCCCCAAATCACGGGTTCGCAACGATGTTCGAAGCAGCCAAGCCCTCCGAGATGGCCACGCCCGTCCCCAACGCCCCTCCGAGAAGCGCAACCATTAAGGGCGAGGCCGCCGCAATACCTCTACGATCTCAGCGAGAAGAGCTTCGGGGTCCACCCCGACCTTCTGAAGCAGGGCTTCGATCCGCCCGTTCAGCCGCTGGCGATCCTCCTGGGTCAACGACTTGGCCGTTAACACAATGATCGGGATGGAACGGGTCGCCGGATCCCCCTTCAGCGCCTCCACCACCATGAAACCATCCATCTCCGGCATCATCAGATCCAGGATCACCAGGTCCGGCCGCTCCCGTTGCGCCATGGCGGTTCCTTCCTGTCCCCCGGAGGCCTCCAGAACCTGATAGCCGCCCATGCGCTCCAGAACCCGCCGGATGAGCTGGCGGTCGGCCTCTGAGTCGTCGATCACCAGGACCCGGAGCGGCCCGGGGCGGCCATCCACCCGCTGGATCGCCTCGAGCAGCTCCTCCTCGGTGAAGGGTTTAACCAGATACTCCGCCGCCCCCAGGCTGAAGCCCCGTCCCCGCTCATCGACAATCGAACAGATAATCACCGGGATCCGCCGGGCCTCCGGGTCTGTCTTCAATTCCTGAAGGACAACCCAGCCATCCTTCTGCGGCATCATAATGTCTAACGTGATGACATCCGGGCGAATCCGCCGCACGACCTCCAGAACTTCCTGGGCATCCGTAAGGCCGACCACCTCGAAGCCGTGCTTCTCCAGATAGCGTCGATAGAGGGTGATCACGCCCGGATCGTCATCCACGCACAGGACCACCGGCCGGCCGGAGCGGGGCTCCGCCAGATGGAGGGGACGAAACCGGGGGAGTGTGAAATAGAACGTGGATCCCTTCCCCACCTCGCTCTCCACCCAGATCCGACCGCCCATCAACTCCACCAGACGCCGAGCGATGGCCAGGCCCAGCCCGGTCCCGCCGTGACGTCGGGTGGTTCCACTCTCCACCTGGGTGAACTCCCGGAAGATCTCCTCTTGCTTCTCCTTCGGGATCCCGATCCCTGTATCTTGCACGCTGATGGTCACAAACCGATCGTCGGATCGGGCGCGGATCACAATGAAGCCCTGATCGGTAAACTTGGCGGCGTTGGAGACCAGATTGAGCAGAACCTGGCGAGCCCGCTGGGCGTCCGCCCAGACCGGCGGGAGATCCTCCGGAACCTCCTGGCGGAGTTCGATGAGCTTGTCGCGGGTGAGGCCGACCGCCGTGGACATCACGCCGCGGATGATCTCGCGCAGATCCACCTCGGCGAAATGGAGCTCCATGCGACCGGCCTCGATCTTGGAGAGATCCAGGATGTCGTTGATCAGGCCGAGCAGATGCTGCCCCGCGTTGTAGATCGCCGTGAGGTCCTGCCGCTGGGCTTCCGTCAGCGGCCCGTCGATGCCCTTCAGGATCACCCGGCTGAAGCCGATGATGGAGTTCAACGGCGTGCGCAGCTCGTGGGACATATTGGCGATGAACTGGGTCTTCAGCCGGTCCAGCTCCCGCAGGCGCTCCGCTGTCTGCTTCTGCTCTTGATGCAGGCGAGCGCTTTCCAGAGAAATGCTCAAAAGCTCGCCGATCAACTCAAAAACCGCCACGTCCTCTTTGTCAAACCCATACGGCTGAGCGGCCTCAATCACTAGAATTCCGCCTGACCCTCCAGGTCCCCTAAGAATAGGAACAAGCACTGCGGAACGGGCGGCCGAGTGGAAAATCGAAGGCTCGGTGGTTAGAGCGGAAAAATTCTCCCGTACCACCACTCGATTTTCGGCCAGAGCTATAGCTACCTCGGGGATCTCGTCTATTCCTAATTTCCGGAAATGTGTGGGAGCTTCTGCGCAGGGATCGCATGCCTGAAGCTCCAAGACCTGATGATCCGAGGCAAAATAAACCGAGACATGGATCGCAGCAGTATGATGGCGGATGCTCTCAACTGCATGAGAGATCAACAGCTCCGGATCGAGCTTGCCGACCATTTCGCGGGCGATCTCGACAGCCGCCTGCAGACGACGCGCGTTTCGATTGGCTTGTTCCAGAAGCGAGGCTGCTTCCAGCAAAATCGCCCAGGATTCCACGAGACGGTTGAGCAACGCCCGGGTGTCGGGTGAAAGATCTACGTGTGGAATCTGAAGAAAGCCGATCTCCGTAGCCCCTAACCTCAGAGAAAGACGCTCACCACCAGAAGGCTGCTCCCTCAACTCCTGGATGCCTTGCCCGGTAAAAACGTATCCAGCATCGCGTCCGGGGGCCAGCCATCGTTCGGCCATCGACTGGCCTGTGAGAACGCTCAGCTCATACAGGGTCTGCTGCGTGCGCTCCCACAGGAAGGCATTCTCAACGCTCAGGACCACCGCCTGGCCCAGAATCTTAAACAGGTCTTCCACGTCCTCCTCGCTTAGATCCGGCCCTACATCCAGCACGAGGGCCAAATGGCGCATGGGAAAATCAGGTATCCAGGGTCGTTGGGCGGGGAGAACGCACCTTATGATCCTGAAGGATCCAAGCTCTCCCTTCTCCGAATCCCCCGGATCCCATTCAAAGGACTCCGGGAATCGCTCGCTCTCTCGCGCGACAACCTGATAGCGGTGAGCATATACCTGATGATACAGCGCGAAGGGAAAGCCCAGATGTGCCCGAAGACCTTCCACCAGGTTGTCGATCACCTCCTGAACCCTCTGGGCCATAGAGATCCGGGGGATGATCTGCAAGACCCTCAAGGTCCAGTCCAGCCGCCTTTCGATGCGGCGACGAAGGGCCTGATTCTCCCGCAGTGAGGACTCCAGGGAGACAACGTAGGCCCTCGATATCCGCTCGTGCTCCTGGAGCATGTAGCGCTCCCGGCCCTCGCTCAATCCGCAAACCATTGATTCCTCGAGAGCGACTAGAAGGGGAATGCTCTCAACATACAGGCTGGGATCCGTCCTCCGGATGTATTCGCGAATTCGCTCGAAGGCGCTTAGGAGCGAAGAGATCGCCATTCCCTGAGAGCCCCATTCCCGGGCCCATGTCTGCGCCTCCTTGATCTCCATTGCTCCGCTCAGGAAACCCTCGACCAGAGCGATCAAGCGCTCCGCCAGCGGCGAAAGCGCTTGATACGAAGCCATCACACCTGTGTTGTCCAGCATACGTTGCCGAAGGACGTTCAGGACTTCCTGGGTCAGAGAAAGGCGATGGCGATCCCACCACATCCCATCAAGGATCGGTTTCTCCATCAGCGCCTCCTTTCTGATCTTCCGTCCCTTTCCACTGCTGGCCTTTGCGATCGAACCCTATCCGAATTTTTCGGTTTGCTGAACAAAGCTGGAAAGCAAAGCTCCCCCAACCCATCACCGAATCAAAGATCGAGAGGCTGCCGGGGTCGCCCCCCGTTGATAGCCTATGAGGTGTAAAACTTAACGCTTCTCCAGGATCACCCCATAAAACTCAATGCCCACGCCCTCCCGATCCTCTTCCGTAATGTAGTCATCCGGAAGGTTCAACCAGCGCACCAGCGGCTGGAAGCCTCGCCAATCCGGCTGCCAGGGGCGAACCAGTTCCTGGCACTCCTCGAAAGTGTAAAAGTAGAAGGGCTGGCCCATTTGCTCAAACATCGCCAGGAATTGAGCCAGGCGCGGCGTCATTTTTCCGGGCTCCTTGGTCTCAAATGTAGCAAACATCTTGCTTCCTGGGGCAGCCCATTCGTAAAGCTCATGCATCACTCGCCGCATTTCATCGGCGGTGAAGAAGGGAGAGACGCCGCTGAACCCAATTGCCACTCGACGCTGATCCCCAAACAGATCCCGGATCTCCGGTGCATTCAGATAGGTCTGCGGCTGCTTCATATCCGCCTGGAGATATCGAACTCGGGGATTATCCTGCAGGATCTCTCGCCCATATGCCACCACTACCGGATCAATATCAATATAGATGACGCGGGCATGGGGGACGACGGAGTGAATATGCTCCATGGTGGGCAAGCCCGACCCGAGATCCAGGAAGCAATCAAAGCCCTCTTCCGCCAGCAATCGCACGGCCTCCTGCAAGAATGCCCGCAACATCCGGACCCACTTGCGGGTGGAAGGCACCAAGCTGATCATGAATTCCGCCGCCTGTCGATCAGCTTCAAAATTGTGAGATCCTCCCAACACATAGTCATACACACGCCCCGGATTGGGAAGATGAGTCTGAAAGTCAATTTGCGAACTCATGGCTTTCACCCTCCTGGTTTAGTGATTGATTCGGATTCGTCAGAGCAACTCGAGACGTGCAAAGAAAACTGATACATGCAACGGGGAGACGAAACTCAAGCCCTGGGATCCTGCCTGCGGTCAGGTCCCTGTCCAATCCACACCGTCAGGGGCGTTATGCCCGTTAAGCGAGCGATCATCTCTAAGCCGGCCTGCAGACGCCCCTGCACGGTGTTGGACTGCAGCAACCGGGCAACGAACTCATTCAATGCTTCCTCTTCCCGGGCATGACGACGCAACTCCTCCAGGGTGACAGCGTTCTGTAGCGCCACCGCCAGGCTGTCCGCCACAGTGCCCAGGACGGTGAGATCCTCGGGCGAGAACGCGTGAGGGCGATCCGCCTGGATGGTCAGAGCGCCCAGGACCTGATCGCCCACGATCAGAGGCAAGGCCATCTCCGCGCGGGTGTCGGGAAGCAGGGGGTTGATATAGCGGGCTTCCGCCTCGCTCACATCCTGGGCGATCACAGGCCGCTTGCGGGCGCAGGCCTGGCCGATCATGGATTCCCCGCCCACCCGCAGGCGATGCCCGCGGGCCACCATCTGACGGCCAGCCTCCCCCGTCCCCGCCCGCAGAACCGCCCACTCGCCGGAGGGATCCAGGACGAAAGCCCCTACGTAGTAATAATCGAAGCGCTCCCGCACCAGATCCACGGCCTGCTGCAACAGTGCCTCCACGTCCAGGACGCTGACGATGATCCGGGAGATCCCCGCGGCGGTCTGGAGTCGTCGAGCCTGCCGTTGAGCCTGCTCATACAGAAGGGCGTTTTCCAGGGCGACGGCCGCCTGCTGGGCAATGGTCTGCGCCAGGCGCAATTCCTCAGGCCTGAACCGATGATGCGTCTGGATATAGTCCAGACCCACGGTGGCGATCACCTCGCCTCGTGCCATGAGGGGGACCACAGCGATGGACCGGATGCCCAGGCTGGCCAGGAGAGGCCCTGTGGCCTCCATCCGCTCATCCTGGAGCACATCGAAGGCCCACTGAGGCTCGCCGGTCTCCACCACCTGGCGGGTAAAAGCGTTGTCGGCCTGAACGCGAACGCCCGGGAAGCCCTGGGGAGGATACTCGGCCACCACGATCCCATAGTCCCGTCCCCTCTCCCAGAGGACTGCCCCACTGTGATCCGCGCCCAGCACCTCCACGAAGGCCC
>NZ_JANWXB010000275.1 GCF_025055495.1 Thermoflexus sp.
CCTTCCAGGACGGCTGGTTCCGCACCGGGGATGTGGTGACCATCGAACCGGAGGGATACATCCAGATCGTGGATCTCCTCAGTGGATCTGGAGAACGCCCTGATGGCCCACCCCAAAGTCCTGGAGGCCGCCGTCATCGCCGTCCCTCACCCGAAGTGGCAGGAGCGCCCACTGGCGGTCGTGGTCCCGCGGCCGGAGTTTAAGGGGGTCATCGCCAAAGAGGAGCTCCTGGAGTTCCTGCGGCCGCGCTTTGCCAAGTGGTGGCTGCCGGATGACATCGTGTTTGTGGAAGCGATCCCCAAGACCAGTGTGGGGAAGTTCGATTAAGAAGGTGCTCCGGGAGCAGTTCCGGGAATATTATCTCCCGGAGACGCCTATTTAGAGCCTATCCGTGTAACCCTCTTCCCCCTCCCCGTCGGATGGAAAGGGAGGAGAAAGAAGGGGGGAGGTCCCGCCTTCTCCGTAATGGTCCTTCCCCCCTGAGGTGGGTGTGGGGGGCCGCTGAAGGCGCCCCCCACGCCCACCTATCCCTGCAACAAAAAGCGCGATCCGCTGTAAGGGAGCGCTATCGGAAAGGGCATCCCTGGGACCGCCCATCGGGGTAGGGACAACGGTATGGCTGGGTTCCTACCTCATTCCGGGCGGGGAAGGGACATGCTCGTTGAATCCGTCAGGCCCCATCCACCGGGTGAAGGCCTCGAGAGGTTTTCGCGGTTTCACCCGGGGTGACCCTGCTGGAAACCCGATCAGGATCATCCCCTGGGGCTCCCAGTCCAACGGCAGCCCCAGTGTCTCCCGCACGGTCTCCGGACAGAACAGGGGGGCGCAGATCCAGCAGGCTCCCAGGCCCAGGGCATGGGCCATCAGCAACATGTTCTGCCCGGCCATCGCTACGCTCTGGACGGCCATCGTTCGCTCAGCCGTCTGTCGTCGTTCATCGGGATAGCGGTCCATCTCGATCATCGACAGGCAGACCACGATCGCCAGCGGGGCGGAAACGATCCGTTCGCGGGAACGGGCCACATCCTCTGCAATCCGCTCCTCCGGAACCCCGTCCTGCCGCAGGTCCGCCGTTAGACGTTCGCCCATCGCCTGGGCCAGCCGGGCTTTGACGTCTGAGTCCTCCACTACCACGAATCGCCACGGCTGGCGGTTGTGGGCGGAGGGGGCCCACCGGGCGGCCTCCAGCAGCGCGACCACCCACCTCGAGGGGACAGGCTCCGGACGATACTGTCGGATGGAGCGCCGGGAGCGGAGGAATTCCAGCAGCGTTCGGGCGGGAGCCGGGAGGTTCTCCATCAGGGGATCCATGGGATGTCCTCTACGCCGTGGGCCGTGTTGGCCCATCGGGCCAGCATGAAGAGCAGGTCGGAAAGACGGTTGAGATAAGCCAGAATCCAGGGGGGAACGGGCTCCTGCTGGTGAAGCGTCACCACCGCCCGCTCAGCCCGCCGGCAGACGGTGCGGGCGATGTGGAAGGCCGCGCTCATGGGATGGCCTCCCGGGAGGATGAAGACCCGTGTGGGGCCAGCGATGGCTTCGCATTCATCGATCCAGGCCTCCATCTCCGCGATGCGTCCTTCCGGAGGGACAGGGAGCGAGGGCGCTCGATCGGCCACGGCGGGGTCGAGGGCCAGATAGCTTCCGATCACAAACAGGTCCCGCTGAACAGTCAGCATCCGTTCCGCCCACGGGGCTGGGATCCCCATCGCCCCCAGATAACCCAGCCAGGCGTTCAGCTCGTCCACCGTCCCATAGGCCGCCACTCGGGGATGATCCTTCGGAACTCGTGTGGGGCCCATCAACTGGGTGGTGCCGTTGTCGCCGGTCCGCGTGTAGATCTTCATACGATTCCACCATCCGAACTGGATGTGTTCATGGGACAGAGCGAGGGGCTTTGCCGCCCGCTCGGTTGCCCGAGCAGTTCTTATCTCCGGTAGCGCTTCCTTGGGACGGATCACGCTCCGTATTTGTAGGTGTTTCTGGGCGGGAGAGGCCGCCTCCGGCGGCCCCGCCTATGGAATCGATTCTCCATCATGGCGTGAAATGCCACCAGAGCCATGCGATCCCGAGTCCCAGCAACGCGCCCACGAACACCTCCATTGGCGTATGGCCGATGAGCTCCTTCAGGCGCTGTTCGCTGAGCGGGCGGCCTGTGAACACTTCCTCCAGGATCTGGTTCAGAATGCGAGCCTGGATGCTGGCCGCGCGGCGAACCCCTGCCGCATCATACATCACAATCAGAGCGACAATGGCGCTGATCGCAAAGACGGTGGAGGTCAGGCCCTCGCGCAGCCCCACCGCAGTCGCCATCGCGGAGACCAGGGCCGCATGGGAGCTGGGCATGCCGCCGGCGCTAACCCACAGGCCCAGATCCAGCCGTCGCCGTCGGGCCCATTCCACGGGGACTTTGGAGGCCTGGGCTACCATCCAGGCCAGGAAGGCCGGCAACAGGATCGGGTTCTGGAAGAGATCGCTGACGTTCATCCCTCACCCCTCGAACGGGGTCAGATGGATCGCCCCGGATTCGTTGCGTTCGAGCAACTGAACTCGCAGCTGAGCTTCCTGTAATAATTGCTGGCATCGATCGGCGAGGGCGCGCCCCCGTTCGTAAAGCGCCATGGTTTCCTCCAGAGGAAGCCCACCGCCCTCCAGGGCGCGCACGATATGTTCCAGCTCAGCCAGCGCTTCCTCAAAGGTCAGTTCGTGGATGGCTTTGCTCATCGAATCCCCCCTTTAGAGGGATATCCCTGCTTGCTGATCGATGGAAAAAGAAACCCGAATATAGGCTGGAACCAGGCGCCAGGAGGCGCTCGCCCCAGCCTCTGAACGGCCAGCTCAGATCGTGGAGGAGAGGACCTGGAACTCGGGCGTCGCCTCTTCGATGGCCCGGGCCACAGCCCGCACACCCATCTTCAGCGCCTCTGTGGGCCGTATCCCTCCGATCTCCGCCGGCTTCAGAATCCAGACTCCCGACCCGTGGGGCTGAAACCGCAAGGCCACTTGCTCCACCCATTGACCCTCCGCCATGAGCAGCTCGATCAATAGCCCTTCCTCCGCGACCGGGCGATAGAGCGCCTTCACCCGCCAGATCGTCTCCCCATCCTGCCAGAGACGTCCACGCAGGGCCTCGATCACACGGGAGAGCTCCGGTGTGCCTTTCCAGATCCGGTGAGGCATGGCTTCCTCCGGGCGCATGATCCGAGGGAGCGAGGGCGCAGGGACCGGCCCGTTCCGCCGCCAGACAAAATAAAAACACACCCGGCCGGCAGCAAGGGCCTTCCGCTCATAACGAGTTGGCTCCCGATCCGGCAGCGCATGAACCCACGGCGTCTCCAAGGCGCTCTCCAGCCCGGGCGTCTCCCTCAGCACATCGGCGATCCAGAGGGCATAATCGACATCGTCCGTTGCGATCAGGAGCGTTCCCCCTGGCTGCAGACGATGGGCGGTTAGTTGCAGGAAAGCCGGCGTCAGTAGCCGTCGATGGTGATGCCGGGCTTTCGGCCAGGGGTCCGGGAAATTGATATAAAGCCCGGCGATGGATCCGGGCAGGAATATCAGGGCGAGGGCAGCGAAGGCATCGCCCAGCACCAGGCGGACATTCTCTAGCCCTTCCCGACGGAGCCGCCGGAGCGCCCATCGGGTGGGCTCCAGGGCCCGTTCCACCCCTACGCAGTTGGCTTCGGGCATCCGGCGGGCGAGCGCCGCCAGGAAGATTCCATCACCAAATCCGATCTCCACGTGGAGCGGGCCATCCCGGCCGAAACAGGCCGCCCAATCCATGGGCCACGGCAGATGCCGTAGCTCCAGCAGCCAGCGGGGGTCCCCCAGCCGAAATCGCCCGGGGGGAATCTGGAGAGCAGACGCTTTGTCCTCCCAAACAGAGGCCATGCCAAGTGCTCCGGACGTCCAGATCGAGATCCCGTTCGGACGGGAAGCCCGGAACATTCAAATCAGCGGGGTCTTCTCCCAGGGGTAGGAATTACGCCGTTCGTCTCCTCCTGGGCTTTCGAGGGCGGACCCGAACGCCTTTATCGCTCGGTTCCGCCCCTAAAGCCCTCCGAGGAAGCCAGCTGCGCAACTCCTACCAGGGAATTATAAACTGATCATGCGAGGGGCTGTTATGGGCATGAGAGGGGAGAGGTCCATGGCGCGCGGGATTCCGCAATCGGTCTTCTGGAGTTGCTTCCTGTCGCTCCTCTCGATCGCCGCCTGCCGTCCGGCTTCCAGCGCGCGCTATGCCATCGACTTTACAAATGGCGCGCCCGGGTGGTTCCTTCCGGCAGAGGCGCGCTTGACCGCTCAGGCCGCGAACGGTTATCTGAGCTTGAGCCTGAAGCCGCCTCATATGGTTGGGTGGGCCCTTTCCCCATTTGCCTTTCAAGACGGTCAGGTCGAAGTGGAAGGAACCTTGCTGGAGGGGCCGTCCTCGACGGACTATGGCCTTATCGTCCATGCCGCTCGGGGACGGTTCTATCGCTTTGCGATCAGCGCGGATGGCTATTATGGGGTCTTTTTCTATGAGCGAGGGAACTGGCGGGCCCTTATGGATTGGACCATTCATCCAGCCATTCGAACGGGGCGGACCACGAATCACCTGCGGGTCCGGAGCGCGGGCGTGGAGATGATCTTCTGGGTGAACGGCGTTGAGGTTGCCCGGGTTCCGCGGGGATCGAACGCGGAGAGCGGTCGGGTGGGCGTCAGCATCGGAACGATGGCGGGGGGAGATGCCCGAGTGGCCTTCGATCGGTTCATCGCCGTGCGGGATCGTTGAAACAGGCGGAGCGCAGACGCGTTCCCTATACCTGGCCCTTCACGAATCGGGACGAGGAGGCAGAGGGGCAGGCAGGGAAGCCGCCCGCCCCTTTGCTCCCGTACGCTCTCCGAAAGGAGGCCTTCAGGGGCAGGGAGCCCGCCGGGTTAACGAATGGCGCGCTCGGTTTCCGCGTCAAAGAGATGCATGCGATCCATATCGAAGAGCACGCGGATGGTGTTCCCCACCAGGGCCCGGGACCGCGGGTCCACCCGTGCGACGAAGGTCTGGCGATCCGCCACCAGGTGAAGATGGACCTCGCTTCCCATCAGCTCCCGCACATCGACCCGTGCCAGCACCTCCGCCGGATGGTTGAGGGGTGGAGCGTATTCAGGGTCATAAATGTGTTCCGGCCGCAGGCCAAAGACCACCCGCCGCCCTACGTGCGGGCGATACACTGCCACCCGGTCTGGCGGGACGGGCACGCGGAAGGCACCGGTGTCGACGCACAATCCATCCCCCTCCGGCACCACGCGGGCCTCGAAGAAGTTCATCGGCGGCGAGCCGATGAACCCGGCCACGAAGAGGTTCTCCGGTCGTTCGTAAAGGTTCTGGGGCGTATCGACCTGCTGGAGCACCCCGTCCTTCATCACGGCGATGCGGGTGCCCATGGTCATCGCCTCAACCTGATCATGGGTCACATAGACGAAGGTAGTGCCCAGCCGCTGATGCAGCTTAATCAGCTCGGCCCGCGTCTGCACCCGGAGCTTGGCGTCGAGGTTCGAGAGCGGCTCATCGAACAAGAAGACCGCCGGGTCGCGGACGATGGCCCGGGCCACAGCCACCCGCTGGCGCTGGCCGCCCGACAGTTGCCGCGGCTTGCGGTCCAGCAGATGTTCGATCTCCAGCATCCGCGACGCCTCCCGCACTCGACGCTCGATCTCCGCCTTAGGAACTTTCCGCATGCGCAGGCCGAAGGCGATGTTGTCGTAGACGTTCATGTGAGGATAAAGGGCATAAGACTGAAAAACCATCGCGATGTTGCGGTCCTTGGGGGGGATCTCCGTTACATCTCGGTCTCCGATGTAGATCCGCCCGCGGGTGACCTCCTCCAGGCCCGCCAGGAGGCGCAGAGTGGTGGTCTTGCCGCATCCCGAGGGGCCGACCAGCACCAGGAATTCCCCATCCGGGATATATAGCGTGAGATCCTTCACAGCCACTACGTTTCCAAACTGCTTGGTCACGTTCTCGAACGCCACGCTCGCCATGAGTCTTACCCCCTGATAGAAAATCCGCCTACCTAGGATATTCCTGCCTCGATCCGAACGAATGGATCAGGACCCTCCTTACCATTGTAACTTGGTCGACCCGCTTGAGCAACGGTTTGCTGGGGGGGCATATTCCAAAATTGTCGGCGCTTTCCCCGAAATCTTCCAACGGGTTCTGATAGCCTTCCCGAGGAAAGGACCCCCTCTCCCGGCCTGAAGGCCTGCATCACTGGGGCTGAAGGCGCGGAGGGCGCTGGAGAAGATCCACCTCGACAGACCTTGAACATGCCTCTTGGATCTCAGATGTTGCCCCTCTACCCGAGGGCTTAATAAAATGAATATAATGTGTATCTTTGAAAGGACTTTTCAGTCGCCGCCACCGAGGAGGTAATGCGGAATGCGTCGCATCGGGGTGATGACCAGTGGAGGGGATGCGCCGGGCATGAACGCCTGCATCCGGGCGGTGGTGCGCACCGCCGCATACCACGGGGTGCAGGTGATGGGGATCCGGCGCGGATTTCAGGGCCTGATCGAGGGAGAAATTGCAGAGCTCCGCCCACGGGATGTGGGCGGGATCATCCAGCGCGGAGGAACGATCCTGCAGACAGCTCGTTCGAAGGAGTTTATGACGGAGGAAGGGCAGCGCAAGGCGCTGCGCCGCCTGAACCAGCATGGCATCGAGGGGCTGGTGATTATCGGCGGCGATGGCTCCATGCGAGGGGCCCTGGCCCTCCATCAGCGCGGCTTCCCCGTGGTGGGGGTCCCCGCCAGCATCGATAACGACATCTGGGGCACCCACATGAGCATCGGGGTCGACACGGCCCTGAACACGATCATCGACGCCATCGATCGGATAAGGGACACCGCATCCTCCATCGGACGGGCCTTCCTGGTGGAAACCATGGGGCGGGATTGCGGGTATCTCGCCCTGATCGCCGGGGTGATCGGCGGGGCGGAGATGGTGCTGATCCCGGAGCGGGAGACCCGTCTGGAGGAAGTGGCTCGGGCGGTGATAGATGCCTATGAGCGGGGGAAGACCCATGCACTGATCGTGATCGCGGAGGGCGCCCCTTACCGGACGACAGAGGTCGCCAAGTTCCTGGAGAGCCATCCCATCGGCTTCGATGTGCGCATCACCATCCTGGGCCACATCCAGCGAGGGGGAAGCCCGACGGCCTTCGATCGCCTGCTGGCCACCCGCATGGGGGTCAAGGCCGTGGAAGCGATGCTGGCCGGGGAGCGTGGGGTGATGACCGCCCTGCAGGGGCGGGAGATCGTGACCATCCCGCTGGAAGAGGTGGTGCAGCGCCGGCGCGAGGCGAACCTCACGTATTACGACATGGTGCTGATGTTGGCACGCTGAGGGTTGCGCTGAGCCTAACCGCTTCCCTCCGAAGCATTCGCAGGCAGGTCTGTGGATTTGCTTATGAAGCTCGCATTCGGGAAATCCCACGCGGCTCATAAACTCTTCTTCTATCGAAGTGGAAATGCACATACGAGATGATGCCGCTGATCAGCTTCTCCCGCGCCTCCTCTCTCTTCCCCTGCGCGGACAGCTCATACACTTCGTTGAGCAGGTCCACCAGCTTCCGGTGTTGCTCGTCCATCTCTGGGATGCCGGTCAGCAGATCCTGCGTGAGCTCAATGATCCTGCGCATGGCCGCTCTCTCCTTTCCAGGCGATTGTGCAGTCTGCGCGTAGGAGATGGGCGAATCGGGTTTCGTGCGTCGACAGGGGAGATCATCCCCTGTGGATGAAGCGCGGTCCGGCGCTATGCCCGGAGGACGTGACCGGTGGGGGGATGGGCCTCTCCTCGTAACATCGCGATGGCGTGGGGCAGAACTCTTCCCAGGAGATCCATCGCTTCCTGCACTGCCCGCGGGCTGCCCGGCAGGTTGATGATCAGGGTCCGCCTACGAACGCCCGCGATACCTCGGGAGAGCATCGCGAAAGGCGTATGCTGGAGGCTGTGGAAGCGCAATGCCTCCGCGATGCCCGGGGCCTCCCGCTCCAGGAGCGGCCGCGTGGCCTCCGGGGTGAGATCCCGGGGACCCAGCCCGGTGCCCCCGGTGGTCAGGATGAGATCCAGGCCTTCCTCATCGCACCACGCCCGAAGGGTTCGCTGGATCGCCTCTATCTCATCAGGGACCACCGCATATTGCGCGACGGTCCAGCCCATTTCCTCGACCATCCGCTTCCGGAGGATCGCCCCGCTTTCATCGGGGTAAATCCCATGGGCAGCCCGATCGCTGATGGTGAGGATGCCGACTCGAACGGTTTCCATTCCCGTGGTTCCTCGCTGGATCTGGCTTGCGGGAAAGTCAACGCCCTTCAGAGGTTTCGCCCTGGCTATCCCGCGCGGCCGTCTTCAGAGCGGCCAGGATCAGGGGGATAACTTCCTCCATGGGACCTGGAAGCAGACAGCCGGCCGCGGGGGGATGCCCGCCTCCGCCGAAGGCCAGGGCCACCCGGGCCACATCGTAGCCCGGTCGGGCCCGCATGCTGACTTCCACCTTCCCATCGTCCCGTTCGGTGAACACCGCGGCGATCCGCGCCTCCTCGACCCCGATGAGAAAGCTGGAGAGGCTTAGATCGTTCGCATGGGTTAGCCCGGAGGCCGCCCGCATCTCCCGGGTGATCACCGTCCAGATCACCCCACTCTCAACCTGGACTCCCACAAGGGCCTGACCGAAGAGGCGAACGGCAGCCAGAGGACGGCGGTTGAAAAGTGCATCGACCAGGGCGGGCAGGGAGGCCCCAGCTTCCATCAACCGGGTCACCTCCCGCAGGATCCGGGCGTTGACGTTCGCGGTGCGCAGGCCCATCGTATCCCCCACGATGCCCGCCAGCAGGATCGAGGCCAGCTCCGCATCCAGCGCCACTCCCAGGTCCTCCGCCAGCCAGAGCACCATTTCCGCCGTCGCCACCGCGGAGGGATCGACCCAGTTGATGGTCCCAAAGCGAGTGTTGGTGACGTGGTGATCGATGTTTAACAGGGGAAGGCCCTGGAGTTCGGCGAAGGCTTTGCCGAGGCGCCCCGGGTCGCTGGCGTCCACACTGACCAGGAGATCGAAGGAGCCCCGGGCGATTCGGGCGATTTCCTCGACATGGGGGATCGCCTTCAGGCGGGCGGGGAGATCATCGTCGCAGAAGGCCTCCGCCGTTTTCCCCAAACGTCGGAGGATCTGCACCAGACCGGTCGCGCTGCTGATCGCATCGGCGTCCGGCGAAACATGAGTGGCCACGGCTACCCGTTGCGCTTCCTTCAAGATCTGTTGGGCCTGCTCACGACTCATCCGGTGTTTGCTCCTTCCCGTGGAGCTTCCATAGCAATCGTTCGATCCGATCCGCCCGGTCGAAGGTATCGTCCCACTTGAAAACGAGATCAGGGATCCGGCGCAGGATCACCCGCCCGGCCAGCTCATGCTTCAGGTAGCCTTTGGCATGCTCCAGCCCCGCCAGCACCTCCTCCCGCCGTGTGGGATCCGTCGGCCAGGCCGTCACATAGACTTTCGCGATGGTGAGATCGGGCGCTGGCTCCACGGCAGTCACGGTCACCCCTGTGACCCGTGGATCCTTCAATTCGGCGATGAGGGCGCTTAATTCCTCTCGGAGCAATTCCCCAATCCGTCGTTGCCGACGCTCTCCCATGGCGAACCTCCAGGATGTTCCATCCTAACATGGGGAGGCGATTCCGTCAATCAAGGTGGGATGAGCTGCCTGACCGGTTTGGCCCAGATAGGAGCCCTTGACGCGCCGGGATGCTCAGCGATGGAGGGTTGTAGGTGAGCGCCGCAGGCGCCCGCAGTCGCGGGGAGGTACGAAGCCCCCGGCGCCGCGC
>NZ_JANWXB010000315.1 GCF_025055495.1 Thermoflexus sp.
GGGTAAACAGTGGGGTGTATGCCATCGCAGTGAGCGGGACAGACGTGTATGTGGGCGGGCCGTTCACCAATGCCGGTGGTCATCTCTCCGCTGACTTCATCGCGCGTTGGTCGCCGTGGCGGCTATATCTGCCGCTGGTGCTTCGTGACTATGCGCCCTAAGCCATCGGCAAACCCACAGGCATCCCCAAAGGGGAGGGCTTAATAAGCCCTCCCCTTCTCACCTCCAGCCTTGCCATCCAAAAGGCCCGAAGCCTCCTCCAGCACTCGACAGGCCATCAAGATTCAAAGAGAATTGGACACCCAGGATCGGCACAGTGTCCTGACCCCCCTACATACAATGGTCCCACATACCTTCTGAGGCCCCAGGGCGGATCCCAGAGATCACTGGACAATAAGCTCCAATAGCATCCCCCCAACCAAAAGCGCCGCGTCCCGGGCGCTCACAAGCAGAAGGCGCACGAGAGCTCCTTTGCCGACATGCGCTGGATCCGCCAGCGCCAGCACCGCTCCCCAGCATCCCCAACGCAGCGCTTTGCTCAGCTATAAGCCGGAGATCCGAAGAGCAGATCGAAAACACGATTCGCGATGAGCAGGCACTATCGAGGATCCAATCCGCCCGCCCGTTGGATCCCCGCCCTCAGCGCTCTCCCAGGATCTGCCGCAGACAGCGCAACGCCGGAGGCAGCGGATGCTGCCACAACCACCCCACCTCGATCCAAAACCCGGGGACCGCTGTCGAAGCCAGGCGGCTCTCGCCCATCGCGCCCACCCGGTAGCCCGGGTGATCCACCCGATGGATCACCACCTCCCGCCGCTCCGGGTCGATCACCCCGTATTCCAGCACCCCACTTTCCGCGTAAACCCCCGCCTTCTCCTTCAGGTCATAACGCCGCGTCCCGGGAGAACTGACCTCGATCACCAGATCCGCGGGGCCCTCCACCCACTTCTCCTGGACCCCGGAAAGGCGCTCCCGGCGAATGAAGAAGAGATCTGGCTCCTTGACCCAGCCGGGACGCAGCCGGAGGACCGCTGGGCCGTTGAAGACCTCGCCCAGGCCCTTCGCTTCCACGTAACCCTTCAAGAGAAAAGTCAAAAAGCCTACCAGGCGCTGGTGCTGAGGGGTCGCAGGGGAGTGCACAATGACCTCTCCCTCCTGGAATTCCCAGAGCCGATCCTCCGGGGCCTCCTCGAAGTAACGCGCCTCGGTCCACCCGGTCAGGCGCAACAGAAAAGGCTCCTCGATTTCCTCACCGGTATCCGTCACCACGCGAACGCGCATTGCCCTTGCTCCTTTCTGAGGACCCAGGGGGAGACCCTCCCCGCCTCTCCCCCTCCATCGTCCACAGCCCTATGGCTCAGGCGTGCGGCCAATCCAGGAACATGGCCTCCAGGGCCAGGCGCGCGTTGGCGTTCCGTTGCAACGCCAGCCAGGCCCGGCGGGTGGCCTCCAGCGCCGCCCGCGCCCTGTGGAATCCCGTCCGGCTGGCCACCTCCCGCAAGGTCTCGCGCTCCTCCGCGTGCCGCAACGGGAGATCCGCGCCGCTGGCCAGGATCAGGACATCCCGCCACCACGCGATGGCCGCCTCCAGGAAGGCGAGGCGGGCCTCTTCCTCCTCGTCCGCCAACTTCTCCGCAAAGGTGAAGCGCTCCGTGCGCCCCTGGGTCAGCAGCGCGCGGATCTGCCGGATCCGCTCTTCATAGGCCGACCACATCTCCGGATCTTGCGCGGCCTGCACCGCCCATCCGATCCGCCCGCCGGACCATCGGGCCAGCCGGTCCGCGGGATCCGGGGGAAGACCCCACCGTTCCTGAAGCGCCTGACGAACCACCGGAATGGGAAGGGGATCCAGTGGAAAGATCTGACAACGGGAGACCACGGTGGGCAACAGGGACTCCGGCGATGGGGCGATCAGCATCAGCACCGCATACGAGGGCGGCTCCTCCAGCGTCTTCAGCAGGGCGCTGGCCGCCTCCGTCGTCATTTCCTGCGCCTGATCGAACACCACGATCCGATAGGGTCCCTCCACCGGCGTCCGGGCGATCCACCGCTGCACTTCCCGAACCTGATCGATCTTCAGACTGCCTCCCTCTGGGGTCACCAGGAGGGCATCGGGGTGATGCCCGGCCTGCATCTGTCGACACGAACGACAGACACCACACGGGGGATCCGACTCCGGGCACAGCAGCGCCATCCCCCACGTCCAGGCCAGCGTCCGGCGCCCCACCTGGGGAGGACCCGTGAATAGATACGCGTGGGCGATCCGCCCTTCGGCCCGCTGACGCTCCAGGCGTCGAAGCAGCGCATCATGGCCGACCACAAAGCGGGACATGCGCATGGGGATTGTCCTCTGGCCATCGCAGCCGTCGCCGAACCAAAGGATCGCCGACGGAGACGGTGCATCGAGAGGGGCCGAACAAAGAGGGGTGAGCCGCTGAAACCCACGGCCCACCCCCCACGCGAGGTCTCTCGACGTTCAGAACGCCGGCCCGCCCAGGAGGCGCTCGATCTCCTCCTTGTGGCGGGTCTCATCCTCCGCAAACGCCTCTAGGGTGGCCTTCAGGCCGATATCCCCCACTTCCTCCGCCTGGGCCGCCCGTTCCTTGTAACCGGCGATCGCCTCCAGCTCGAACTTCAGGGAGTCCTCCAGGACCGCCCGCCACTCGAAAACCTCCGCGGGCACCTGGGGCTCGACCTTCGGCACGCCTCCCAGGGCGACGATCTTATCGGCCAGATACATCGCATGCTTGACCTCATCGGGGACTTCCTTCTGCAGGAGCTCCCGCACCTCATGGCCCGCGATGCCCTTGAGGACGCTGGCGTGACGAATGTAGCGGATGATCGTGTTGAGCTCCGCGTTGAGATCCCGATTGAGCCCTTCGATCAGCCGAGCGAGCTTCTCGTCCATGGGAGCCTCCTATGAGATGGAGTGATGAAAGGTGTGCTCGCGATCTTGGGATCAGCCGACGCCCTCTACGGCTCGGAAGCCGATCCCATGGCCTCTCGTAGGATCCGCCGCAGCACCGCTGGCATGATCCCTCCGTGCCGGTAATACTCGACCTCCACCGGCGTATCCAGCCGGGCAACCGCCTGGAAAACGATCTCCGTCCCATCCGGCCGCCGGGCCCGCACGGTCACCTCCTGCCGCGGCCGCAGCCCTGCGGCGATCCCTTCGAGGTCATAGATCTCGAAGCCCGTGAGGCCCAGGGTCTCCCGGTTCTCCCCTGGTCGGAACTGCAAGGGGAGCACGCCCATCCCCACCAGGTTGCTGCGGTGGATCCGCTCAAAGGACTCCGCCAGCACCGCCCTCACCCCCAGCAACGCCGTGCCCTTGGCCGCCCAGTCCCGGGAGGAGCCGCTGCCGTATTCCTTGCCGGCGATGATCAGGAGCGGGATCCCGGCCTCCTGATACCGCATCGCCGCCTCATAGATCGTCATCTTCTCGCCCGTGGGATGGTAAACCGTGTATCCGCCCTCTGTGCCCGGCGTCAGCAGGTTCTTCAGACGGATGTTGGCGAAGGTGCCCCGGATCATCACCTCATGGTTGCCCCGACGGGCCCCATAGGTGTTGAACTCCGCTGGTGGAACTCCCCGGGCGATCAGATACTGGCCCGCGGGGCTGTGGACCGCGATGCTCCCCGCCGGTGAGATGTGGTCCGTGGTGATGGTGTCGCCCAGCAGCGCCAGCACCCGCGCTCCCCGAATATCCCGCAACGGCGGCGGCTCCAAGGTGAAATCCTGGAAGAACGGCGGCTCCTGAATATACGTGGACGCTGGATCCCACTCGTAGAGATCCCCCTCCGGGACCGGCAGGTTCTTCCATTGCTCGTCGCCCTCGAAAACCCGGGCATACCGCGCCCGGAACATCTCCGGGTCCAGGCTCTCCCGGATCGTCCGCTGGATCTCTTCCTGCGAGGGCCAGATCTCCCGTAAGAAGACGGGCTGGCCGTTGGGATCCACGCCGAGGGGTTCGTTCTCGAAATCGATATCGATGCGGCCGGCGATGGCGTAGGCCACCACCAGCATGGGGGAAGCCAGATAGTTGGCTCGCACCAGGGGATGGATGCGGGCCTCGAAGTTCCGGTTGCCGCTCAGGACCGCCACCGCCACCAGGTTATGCTCCCGGATCGCCTTCGCGACCGGCTCCGGCAATGGGCCGCTGTTGCCGATACAGGTGGTGCAGCCGAAGCCCACCACGTGGAACCGCAGGGCCTCCAGATACGGCAGGAGGTTGGCCCGGCGCAGATAATCCACCACCACCGCCGACCCCGGGGCCAGGCTGGTCTTCACGTAAGGCTTCACCGTCAGGCCCCGCCTCACCGCGTTGCGGGCCAACAGCCCAGCCCCGATCATCACGGAGGGATTCGAGGTGTTGGTGCAGGAGGTGATGGCGGCGATGACCACCGCGCCATGCCCCAGCGCCGCCGTCTGGCCGTCCAGGCTCACCCACACGGTCGGCGTGGAGGGCGCGGCAACGGCGACGGCCGCCGCCGGCGCGGCCGCGCCTCCTTCTCCTTCCAGCCGGCCTGTCGCCTGGAGGTTCAAGGGGTTGGCAGGCGGCAACATCGAGGCGATGCTCTCCCAGAACTGGCGCTTGACCTCCCGCAGGGGAACCCGATCGTGGGGCCGCCGGGGGCCGGCCAGGGTGGGTTCCAACGTGCTCAGGTCCAGCTCCACCACATCCGTGTAAACCGGATCCGGCCCCTGG
This sequence comes from Thermoflexus sp., assembly GCF_025055495.1. Classification (GTDB taxonomy): domain Bacteria; phylum Chloroflexota; class Anaerolineae; order Thermoflexales; family Thermoflexaceae; genus Thermoflexus. Next base: position 4,709 of record NZ_JANWXB010000315.1, read on the forward strand.
CCATCATAGAACAGGCCCTGGGCCTTTGCGTAGCGCTCCACCAGATCCACCTGCGCTGGATCCCGGCCGGTGCCGCGCAGGTAGGCCAGCGTCTCCTCATCCACCGGGAAGAATCCGCAGGTCGCTCCATACTCCGGCGCCATATTCGCGATGGTCGCCCGATCCGGCAAGCTGAGCGTCCGCAGCCCCGGCCCGAAGAACTCCACGAACTTATCCACCACGCCTTTCTTCCGGAGGATCTGGGTGACCGTGAGGACTAAATCCGTAGCCGTTGCCCCCTCGGGGAGCTGGCCGGTGAGCCGCACCCCGATCACCTCCGGGATGCGCATATAGTAAGGCTGGCCCAGCATCACCGCCTCCGCCTCAATGCCCCCCACACCCCAGCCCAGCACCCCCAGGGCGTTGATCATGGTGGTGTGGGAATCGGTGCCCACCAGGGTGTCCGGAAAGGCGATCGGCTCCCCATTCACTTCCCAGACCTGAACCACCTTCGCCAAGTATTCCAAGTTCACCTGGTGGACGATCCCCGTGCCCGGGGGAACCACGCGGAAATTCCGGAAGGCCTTCTGCGCCCAGCGTAGGAGCGCGTAACGCTCCCGATTCCGCTCGAACTCTTTCTCCACATTCAGGCGGAAGGCGAGCTCGGTGCCGAAGAAATCCACTTGCACCGAGTGATCGATCACGAGATCCACCGGCACCAGCGGATTGATCCGCTGGGGATCCCCGCCCAGGCGCCTCACCGCCGACCGCATCGCCGCCAGGTCCACCACCGCTGGCACCCCGGTGAAGTCCTGGAGGATCACCCGGGCCGGCATAAAGGGGATCTCCTGATCTGAGAGATCCCGGGGGCTCCAGCGAGCCAGCGCCAGGACGTCGTCCTCCGTCACCAGATGGCCGTCGCAATGGCGGAGGAGGTTCTCCAAGAGGACGCGGATCGAGAACGGCAGGCGGGCGGGGTCGCTCACGCCCTGCTCCGCCAAGCGGCCGAGGCGATAATAACTCACCCTTCCCGCCGCAGTCTCCATCGTCGCCTTCGCACCGAAGGGGTCTCGCTGGTTCATCGTCTCATCGCCTCCGGATATCGCCAGGTTGGGAGAGCACGGGATCGATCCGGGAGGAACATCCATGTTGGAAACTCCGCTGTTATGGTAGCACGGTTTTCATCCCCCGCCAACGTGGGGAAGACATCCCCTCTGTTCATCCCCATGGGGGCTCCCCTTCCCCCGCGCTCTTAGCACAGCCCGCCACGTGGGAAAGAAGCTGCAAGCGAATCCCGGACGGGCGCTGGGATCCCGACCCGCCGGCGCCGGGCTTGACAATCGGCAAGGAGCGCGATATACTTTGTATTGCAAAGTATTTTTCGGAACAAAATAATTTTGGAGGCATAAGATGAAGCTCCTCCAGCGGATCTCCACCGCGGTGCTCCTGCTGGCCCTCCTCTTGGCTACCGCGCCGGCCGCCCGGGCCTTCGACGGCCGATCGGGCGACCAGGTGGTGGTGGCTGACGGCGAGGTGATCCGGGACGATCTCTTCGCGGCCGCTGGCGAGGTGATCGTCCAGGGCCGGATCGAAGGAAGCCTTTTCGCAGCGGGGCAGCGAATCCGCATCCAACGGACTGCTGTGATCTCGCGCAACCTGATCGCGGCGGCCCAGTCGATCGAGATCGAGGAGGGTGCGGAGATCGGCGGCGATGTGATCGTCGCCGGCCAGGACATTCAAATGAACGGCGTGGCCCGAGGCAGCCTCATCGGGGCTGGAGCCACGCTGCTCCTGAAAGGACAGGTCAGCGGGAATACGGTGTTCGGCGGCCAGGAGGTGACCATGGCCGGCCGGGTCGCGCGGGATGCGATCCTGGGGGCCAATCGGCTTGCGGTGAGCGGCGAGGTCAGCCGGAACGTGCGCGCCATCGTGGAGCGCTTGGAGATCGACCCCGCGGCCCGCATCGGCGGCGATCTGCAGGTTCGCGCCCCACAGGAGAGCTCGATCCCGACGGGAACTGTGGCGGGACGGGTGGAGTTCATCCCCGCGGCGGAGCCGGTCTCCGGAGCGGAGGAACCCCCCGCGCCCGTTTCCCCGATCACCCGCCTGGTGGGATGGGCGCTGGATCAGATCCGGCGCTGGATCAGCCTGCTCCTGATCGGCGCGCTGATGGTGGGGCTGGCGCCGGGCTGGACCTTCGGGCTGGTCGATCGGCTCCCGCAACGGCCGCTCGCACGCCTTGGGGGCGGCCTGCTCACGTTGATCCTGACCGTCGGCGGCGCGCTGATCGGCCTGATCCTGACGATCCTGATCGCCATCCTCCTCGGGGTCCTCACCCTAAACGATCTGGTCTGGCGGGTGATCCTCATGGGAGTCCTGGGGATCGCCGGGGGGCTGTTCCTGCTCAGCCTCGCGTGGAGCTACCTCAGCCAGGTGATCGCTGGCCTCTGGGCCGGCCGCTGGATCCTCGGGATGTTCCGGATCCCGGCGGCTCAGGGGCGCTGGCTTCCGCTCCTGTTAGGCGCCCTCCTGATCACCCTGCTCACCGCCCTTCCGATCCTGGGCTTCCTGATCGCCCTCGGGGTGGCGTTGATCGGGCTGGGAGCGATCGGCGCGTGGGCCTGGGAGCGACTTCGCTCCCCCGGGGAGGCGCGATAGATCGGGAAGCCTTGGGCAACGGCTCCGCCCGAGATCGGATGCGGGAGAAAAACGCAAATGGACATCCGGGATCTGGATCCCATCATCCATGAACGCGTGCGGTTGGGGATTCTGACGTTGCTTCTCCAGGCGGGGGAGCTGGACTTCCAGACCCTGAAGCGGGAGCTGGAGGTCACCGATGGGAACCTCGCCCAGCACCTGCGGGTTTTGGAAGAGCACGGCCTGATCGAAGTGCACAAGGCCTTCGTGGGGCGGCGTCCCCGCACCACGTATACGCTGACGTCGGAAGGCCGTCGTCGCCTTCGAGCTTATCTGGATCGGCTGGCCGAGCTGCTCCGATCCGTCCGGCGACGAAGGCCTGAAAGCCGCTGAGAGGCTACCCATTCCCAATCCCTGGAGAGGAATCCACCACCGGCGCGAGCGCCTTCGAATTCACCCAATGCGTTCGTAAAGAGCGCGTTGAGCCCATGCTGAAGCGGGACAAACCAGAGGGAGGATGCGATGGACGCTCAGGGGAAAGAGCTACAAGAATTGCTGGACACTATCGATGTGCTGCGTCTGATCGCGATGAAGGGACGGACGGAGGCCCGCCACTTCGCCGGATACATGATCGCCTTCGGCCTCTATCCGGCCTTCAACATCTTCCTCGACCTATTGACCGGCCATACCCTGTGGCTGCCCACGCTGTATGTAGCCTTCTTCGGGGCCACAGCGCCGATCGCCGGAGGTCCGGCCGCGCTGGCGATCTGGGGCGCGGCGGGCGCCCTGGCGGGCGGGATCTGGGAGCTCACCCGCTCCGGGGGCTGGACCTTAGGGACGATCCTGCTGACCGTGCCGGCAGCGATCATGGGGGTCTATGCGATCGGACTGCGCCGGGGGCGCCTGGAGGGCATGCCGCCGCTGCGGGTGGCGATCGCCCCGCGCATTGGGTGGGCGTGGGGCGTGATCATGGGCGGGATGGCCGTGCTGACGGCCGGGCTGGGCCAAGCGCCCTTGCCTCCCGGCGCCGTCACGGCGCTCTGGGGATATGCCATCGGCGTCGGGCTGTTCGTGTCGGGCGCAATCTTCCCCACCTTGTTCCCGTTAGGCTTGATCGGCATCTTCGGCGTCCCCTTCCTCTCGCTCTTCGCAGGCCAGCAGGATCTGGCCTATGGGCTGATCGGCCTCCTGGGCCTGTCGATGGCCGGTGCCGGGATCCGGGAATGGCGAGCCCATCGCGCGTAGCGGGGTCCCGAAGCCCATTCCCGGCCTCGATCGACCGCCAAACCGTCTTCCCTATCCCAAAGGGAGGGACCGATGCGAAAGGTGATTGAAGTTCGCGACCTGCGGAAAGCCTACGGGTCGCGCGTGGCGGTGGACGGGATCTCCTTCGAGGTCTATGAGGGGGAGATCTTCGGGATGGTGGGCCCCAATGGGGCGGGCAAAACCACCACCATCGAATGCCTGGAGGGTCTGCGGCGGCCCGACAGCGGACAAATCCGGGTGCTGGGCCTGGACCCCTGGCGTCAGGGGCAACGGCTTCGGGAGCGCATCGGCATCCAGCTGCAGGAGGGCGGGCTGCCCGAACGGCTGCGGGTGGAGGAGGCGCTGCGCCTGTTCGCGGCCTTCTACCCGCGCCCGATAAGCCCGGAGGCGCTGCTTCGACGCCTGGGCCTGGCCGAGCACCGCCGCCAGGCCTTCGGGCAGCTCTCCGGCGGCCTCCGGCAGCGGCTCTTCATCGCCCTCGCCCTGATCGGCGACCCGCAGCTCCTGTTCCTGGACGAGCTGACCACCGGCCTGGATCCCCACGCCCGGCGGGCGATGTGGGACCTGGTGCGGGAGATCCGGGCCGAGGGGCGCACCGTGTTCCTGACCACCCACTATATGGAGGAGGCCGAGCGGCTGTGCGACCGCGTGGCGATCGTCGATCGGGGCCGCTTGGTGGCCCTGGACACGCCGGAGAACCTGATCCGCTCCCTGGGGGCGGAAGGACGGGTGATCTTCACCCTGGAGGCCGCTGCCGATCTCTCGTTTCTGGCCGGCCTGCCCGAGGTCTTGCGGGTGGAACGAAACGGCGCCCGAGTGATCGTCTACGGACGGGACGATCGCCTGCCCGCGCGGATCCTGGAGGCGCTCACCCAACGCGGGATCTCGCCGCTGGACCTGCGGGTGGAGCGGCCCAACCTGGAGGATGTGTTCCTGAAGCTGACCGGACGGCCGATGGAAACCTCGGGGTGACCCTACGCGGAGGAGGACGGCATGAACGCGATGCGGGCGTTCCTGCGATTAACGGGAATCGAGATCCTGCTGTATCTGCGGGAGCCGGTGGCCGCCTTTTTCACTTTCGCCTTTGCCCCGCTGATGCTGATCCTGTTCGGCTTGATCTTCGGCAACGAGCCGCGGCCGTTCTACGGGGGCCGGGGGATGGTGGACATCAGCGTGCCCGCCTATCTGGGGATGATCATCGCCACGGTGGGGCTGATCAGCACCCCCATCGCCACCGCGGCCGGGCGGGAGCTGAAGGTGCTCAAGCGCTTCCGCGCCACGCCCCTTTCTCCCTGGATCTACATGGCCGCCCAGATCGTGACCTACTACCTGGTGGCGCTTCTCGGGGGCGTCGCCCTGGGGATCTGCGGGCGTCTGTTGTTCGGGATGCGCTTCGATGGAAACCCCCTCTGGGTGTGGATCGGCTTCACCGTCAGCACGCTGGCCTTCATCAGCCTGGGCTTCCTGATCGCCGCTGTGGTGCCGACAGCGCGGACCGCCCAGGCCGTCGGGATGATCCTGGCCTTTTCCCTGATGGCCCTGGGGGGCACCTGGGTGCCTCTGGAGCTGCTGCCGGCGTCGGTGCGCCCGATCTCGGAAGGGCTTCCCCTGACCCGGGTGGTGCTGCTGATGCGCGGCCTGTGGGCGGGGGCTTCCCTCGAGGCCCACTGGAAGGACCTGGGCGTTCTCTTGGCCACCCTGGTCGGAAGCGGGATCCTGGCCGCCCGCTGGTTCCGATGGGAATGAAGCGCCTGAACGCCCCTGGGGCCTCGGGATCCGGGGTGACCGGACAGGGAGCTCCGCTGCCTGCCCGGTCACCCCGACCCGCCGCTAAGGCAGCGGGGCGATTGGCACCTAAGCGTGGATGGCTGCCCCCAGGACCGCGTGGGCCGCCTCGGCCAGGACCTCGCTCAGGGTGGGATGGGCGTGCACCGCCCGGACGATCTCCTCCGGGGTGAGCTCGGCAGTCCGGGCCAGGACCATCTCCGGGAGCAACTCGGTGACCTCCGGGCCGATCATGTGAACGCCCAGGATCTCCCCATACTTCGCATCCACCACCAACTTGACGAACCCAGCGTGCTCTCCGAACGCGAGGGCTTTTCCGTTGGCCTGGAAGGGGAACTTCCCCACCTTCACGGAGTAACCCTGCTCCCGGGCCTGTTTCTCGGTGAGCCCCATGGAGGCGATCTGCGGGCGGCAATACGTGCAACGCGGCACCGCCAGGTAATCGAGGGTCGGCGGCATCGGACCTTTCTCCTCCCGCGCGGCGATGTGCTCCGCCGCCACGATCCCCTGGGCGGAGGCCACATGGGCCAGGGCCAGCTTTCCGGTTACGTCGCCGATGGCGTAGATATTCGGCACGGAAGTCTGCATGAAATCGTTCACCACGATCGCCCCGCGCTCCACCTGCACCCCCACGGCCTCCAGGCCCAGGTTCTCCACGTTCGGCTGGACGCCGATCGCCACCAGCGCGGTCTCCGCCTCCACGGTCTTCCCCCCCGCCTCCACGGCCACTCCACTATTCTGGGCCCGCACCGCTTCCACCCGAGCGCCGGTCAGAAAGCGGATCCCCATCCGGGTGAACTGTTTCTCCAGCTCGATGCTGATCTCCTCGTCTTCCAGAGGGGCCAGATGCGGCAACATCTCGATGAGGGTGACTTCCGCCCCGTATACCCGGAAGAGATAGGCGAACTCCAGCCCGATCGGTCCCGCGCCGATGATCACGATGGAGCGGGGAACCTGCTTCAGTTCCAGGGCCTGGCGGTAAGTGATCACCCGCGGGGGATCCTGGGCGAGGCCAGGCAGCAGGCGGGGCCGCGCCCCAGTAGCCAGGATGATGGATTTCGCCTCCAGAACCCCCTCAAACTTCTGTCCGCCCACCGCGGCTCCCTCGGTGGGGTGCACCTCCACCTGGTGGGCCGAGCGCAACCGCCCCTCTCCCTCATAGACATCGATGCGGTTCTTGCGCATCAGGAACTGAACGCCCCGCACCAGACGATCAGCGACCTGGCGGCTGCGCCGATAGGCCGCCTCGTAGTCGATCTGCAGATTCTCGAAGGAGAAGCCGAACTCCTTCCCGCGATGCAGCAGCTCGATGACCTCCGCATTGCGCAGCAGGGCCTTGGTGGGGATGCACCCCCAGTTGAGACATACGCCGCCCAGGTGCTCGCGCTCCACCAGGGCGGTCTTCAGACCCAGCTGCGCCGCCCGGATGGCGGCCACATAGCCGCCAGGCCCGCCCCCGATGACGACCACGTCATACTGCGGCATAGAAGCCTCCTCCGCCAGGATGCAATGGGTTTCACCGATGGCGCTCATTTGGGACGCGCGCCGGAGCGCTATCGCGGCCGACGCGCCGCTCGCTCGATCCATCGCAGCAACGGGCTTGAATGCGCGCGGCTATCCTGGATCAGTCTCCGATCCACACGATAGACCAGCGGCGCTTCGATACGCGCATCATCGTGGACGATCCGATTCCGCAGCCCAACGTAATCTTGAAAGCGCTGCGCCAGCGGCCGGTCTAAAACACCGAATCGATGGAGATAGGCAAAGATCTCGCGAGAAGTCCCTGGAACAGGTTTGCCCATCTGATTGAGAACGATTGCACCGCAATCCACAGCTCCCTCTACGATCACCTGAATCAGGCGTTCCGCTGCCCGTCGATAATACGGTCGTTCCAGGAACTCAGCGAATGGAGTCTGGACCAGCGGCTCTAGCTCTTGAATATAACCATCGATGTTCTCGATTTTGGCGAGGAGAACATCAAAGGGCTTTCGAACGGCCATATCGTTGCCTCAGGGACTGCAGGGCAGCGCGGCGCAGCTTCTCCTGATCCTCATAAAGGCGCAGCGCATATGAGCGGAGCATCGCGCCTCGCAAGGGCTGATCCTCATAGAGCAGGATCCCCTGGCATGCCTCCCACAACAGGGTGGGAGAAGCCTTGTTTAGAAACACCACGTCCACCTCCGCACCCCGGACCGCCTCGGCCAGCCACCGCTCACATTTCACTTGCCAGCGCCAGTCCCGCCACCGCGGGAAGGCCGTGCGCACGGCCAGGTCAACATCACTGGTCGGCTGGGCGGTCCCTCGGGCACGCGATCCAAACAGAAACACCACCTGCAGCTGCAGGGCACGGGCCGCCCGCCGCAACCGAGCCCAATCCACCCATACGCCCGGAACCACTTCCTCTACCCGCTGGGCCATCCCCTACCCTCCCGCGGCCAGCCGGGCCTTGAGCTCCGTGATCACCTGGACCGGGGCGGGATCGATCTGGTATGCCAGAGCCAGGTAGACGCTGATGAAATCCCCGAGAAGGATCAAGGAGAACGCCTGAGCGATCCGGCTCTCCCCACGCCCGACAAAGAGATCCGTGTTCACGCCCCGGCGCATGAACAGCTCCCGGGTGATCCGCGTCCGCAGGGCGTTGCGCGGATGATCCGAGGGCGCGGTCAAGAACAGCGCGATGAGATGCGTTAACAGCTCCGGAGGGAACTCCGTTCCCACGATGGTGTTATGGTCTGCCTCCGGGAGGGCCTCGAAGACCGCCATCGCCTTGGCGTTCTCATTGATCTGGGTTTTCCAGCGGCGGGCCACCTCGGCCAGGGGGCCCGATCCAAAGATGATCGGGATGCGCCCGATCAGCTGGCCGGCCATCCGCTTCGCCGGGTTGCGGGCGACCGGGACCTCGGGGGCCATCTGCCCAGCGTCCGCCGTCAACAGGGCTGCCGCCTCCTCGATCGCCGTCCCAGCGTCCGGGATCAGACCCAAGCGGTGGAGGAGGCCCAGGAGGATGGAGAAGGAATATCCCAGGGCGGCCCGCGGCTGGCCCACCGGCTCGATCGGGAAGAAGGGAACCTCCCACTCCATCGCCTGCTCCGCCAGACGCCCACCCGTCGCCATCGCCGCCAGGGCGCATCCCCGCTTCCGGGCGGTTTCGAAGGCCTCCAGCGTCTCTTCCGTCTCCCCGGAGTAGCTGGAGCCGATCACCAGCGTGCGGGGTCCTCGGGCGAAGGCCGGGAGGGCATAATCCCGCACCACCACCACCGGGATCGGACATTCCCCTTCCGTGAGGGCGGCCGCCAAAGAGGCGCCGATCGCCGACCCGCCCATTCCGGCGATCACGATGGCATCGAAGGCCGAGGCATTCCACTCGCGGGGCAGGGACGCGCGCATCGCCAGCTCCCAGCCCGCCCGCAATTGCCGGGGAAGATCCGCTACCAAGTCCAGCATCCGGCCTGCATCCAATGCCCGCAGGCGCGCTGCATCGTCCAGATGGAGCATCTCGATGCCTCCGGCAGGAACGAAATCGCTGTCCGGGCCCAACCGGGCGCAACAGGCTTGCCCCGAACAGACCGAAAGCTTGTGGAGCAACTGCTTGGATTATAGCATGCGCAACTTGATCGCTCATCGCTACGTTAGCTGAAATAGGCGTTACGCCATCGGTGGAATGAGAGATTCCGGGGGAACATTCAGACGGCCGAACACAGGCCATCGGCTGTGAGCCATCACCCGGACTGCGGAAGTTGCATGCTCGTTGTTTAGCGTTAAAATGATGAGCAACAACCTGATAAAGCGCTTTACCTCATCGAGCTGGACGTCAACAGATCCAGCGGGTCCTGTGGCGGGAGAGGAGCTGAGCACAATCAGGGTAGCCGGATCGCGGCAGTTGTGTCAGCGGTCATATTATCAAAGGCATTTCCCGTTTGGAGGGAATTTATGGAACTTCGCTGGAAGGAGGCCGCTATCCCCAAGCGATTTGCCCGTCTGATCGATCTGGCCGGGAATTTGTGGTGGACCTGGCAACCCGACGCCCAGCGGCTGTTCGAGCGCCTGGACCCGGTGCTCTGGGAGGAGGTGCGACATAACCCGGTGGCCCTGCTCCGGCGGATCGAACGGGCCCGCCTCAACGCTGCGGCCCAGAGCCCGGGCTACCTGGAGCTCTATGATCGGGTGTTAGCGGAGTTCGATCGAGCGCTCACCGGGGAAACCTGGTTCGAACGGACTTTCCCAGCGCATACCGGGATCCCCATTGCATATTTCTCCACAGAGTTCGGCATCCATGAGGCTTTCCCGGCTTACGCCGGCGGCCTGGGGGTGCTGGCGGGGGATTCCCTAAAGGAAGCCAGCGATCTCGGACTCCCCATGGTGGGAGTGGGTTTGCTGTATCAGCACGGCTATTTCAACCAGCGCATCACCGAGGACGGCTGGCAGGAGGCCTTATACGAGGACCTGGATCTGGAAAACCTCCCGCTTTCGCTGATGACCGGACCCGACGGGCAGCCTCTGCAGGTGGAAGTGGCCATCGCGGGCTCACCGGTTCGGGCCCGGATCTGGCGCCTGCAGATCGGGCGGATCCCCCTTTACCTCCTGGACACCCAGCTTCCTGAGAACGCCCCGGCGGATCGGGAGCTTTCCGCCCAACTTTATGCTGGGGATCCAGAACGGCGCATCGCTCAGGAGATGATCCTGGGGATCGGAGGTGTGCGAGCGCTGCGCGCCCTGGGCGTCCATCCTGGGGTCTGGCATCTGAACGAGGGTCATTCCGCGTTCTCGATCCTGGAACGGCTGCGGGAGCATATCGCCGAGGGCCTCTCCTTTGAAGAGGCCGCTGCGCGTGTGCGGGAGACCACGGTGTTCACCACCCATACCCCTGTCCCCGCTGGCCACGACCGGTTCTCCTTCACGCTGATCGAGCGAGCGTTTGCCGGATACTGGGAGCAGCTGAGGCTTTCGTTCCAGGAGTTCTGCGAGCTGGGCCGCCAGGACGAACCCTGGGGGCCAACGTTCAATATGACCGTTCTGGCCCTTCGTTTCTCGGATCACCGGAATGCGGTGAGCGAGCTGCACGGTCGGGTGACCCGACGGATGTGGGCACACCTGTGGCCGGACCGTCCGGCGGAGCAGGTCCCCATCCGCCACATCACCAACGGCGTTCACGTCGGGACCTGGCTGGCGCGTCGGATGCGAGCGCTTTACCAGCGCTATCTGGGGCCGGACTGGATGGAACGGGTGGATGATCCTGCCCTCTGGGAGCGAGTCCTGGAGATCCCGGACGAGGAGCTGTGGACCATCCGGCGTCATCTCAAGCGCAAGCTGGTCGCCTTCATGCGCGAGCGGGCGCGGCGGCGCTGGCAACGCAATCACGTCTCCCCGATCCAGATCGTGGCCTCCGGGGTGCTCCTGGACCCCTATGCCCTCACCATCGGCTTTGCCCGACGGTTCGCGCTCTACAAGCGGGCATATCTGCTCTTTCGAGACCCTGACCGCCTGCGGCGGCTGGTGAACGACCCCCAGCGTCCGGTCCAGATCATCCTGGCCGGGAAAGCGCATCCGGCCGACGAACCGGCCAAGCGGATGATGCAGGAGATCTATCGCCTCATCAAAGATCCCGCCTTCGGCGGGCGGATCGCCTTCCTGGAGGATTACGACATCGAAGTGGCCCGCTATCTGGTGCAGGGGGTAGATGTCTGGCTAAACACCCCGCGCCGGCCGCTGGAGGCCAGCGGCACCAGCGGCCAGAAGGCCGCTCTGAATGGGGTGCTGAACCTGAGCGTCCTCGATGGCTGGTGGCGGGAGGGATACAACGGGGCCAACGGCTGGGCGATCGGAGAAGATCGGGATTACGAAGATCCGAACGTCCAGGATGCGGCAGATGCGGCCTCGCTGTATGAGCTGCTGGAGAACGTGGTAGTGCCCCTTTACTACGATGTGGAAGCCGATGGGATCCCCCATCGCTGGCTGCGGATGGTCAAGGAGTCGATCCGCTCCCTGGCGCCCTTCTTCAACACGCGCCGCATGATGAAAGAGTATCTCCACGAAATGTATTTTCCAGCACTGGAAGCCGCTCGCCGGACAGCCGTTGCGATCCCCGAGCCTGTCCGACAAGGGGTTCGTGGGCATCATTTAGCCGAACAGCCTGCGGGCCCTCGCTCGGCAGAGCATGATACAATCGCAGGGGGAGGCGAGCATGGCGTTTAGCGTGTCGGATTTCCAGGACTTATTAGAGCTCCTGCGCGCCAACCCGGACTGGCGACAGAAACTCTGGGAGCTACTGGCCTCTGAGGAGCTGTTGCGCTTGCCGGCGGAGACGCGGGCTCTGCGAGAGGAAACTAACCAACAATGGCGGCAGCTGAGGGAGCTCATCGCCCAGCTGGCCGAAGCCCAGCGGCGGCATTATGAGGAGTTCGCCGCCCATCGCCAGGAGACCGACCGCCGCTTCGCCGAACTCGCGGAAGCCCAGCGCCGCACCGAGGAGCGGGTGGGACGCTTAGAGGAGGCCGTGGCCGCCCTGGCCGAGGCCCAGCGCCGCCACTACGAGGAGTTCGCCGCCCATCGCCAGGAGTTCCTCGCCTACCGCGCCGAGACCGACCGCCGCTTTGCGGAGCTGGCCGAGGCCCAGCGCCGCCACTACGAGGAGTTCGCCGCCCACCGCCAGGAGTTCCTCGCCTACCGCGCCGAGACCGACCGCCGCTTCGCCGAGCTGGCGGAAGCGCTTCGTCGCCTGTCCATCAGGGTGGAAGATCACGCTCGCGATCTGGGCAAGCTCAAGCGGCTCCACACGGAGTTCCGCTTTCGCCAGCGGCCCGGCGATTTCTTCCGGCGCCTGCTCCGGCGCGCTGCCGTTGTGCCGGACGAGCGCAAGAGCGCGATTCTTGACGACGCCGTCACCGCTGGCCGCCTTCGGGAGGAGGAAGCGGAAGATGCAGCCCTGCTGGATCTACTGGTCGAGGGCCTTCATCGCCGGGAAGACCGCCGAATTTATCTGGCCGTAGAGATCTCCTGGTTGGGCAGCACGGAAGACGTGGCCCGGGCGGTGAGGCGGGCTTCGCTGTTCGCCCAGGTGCTGGGGGCTGAGGTGTGGCCCGTAGTGGCGGCGGAGGACCTCACGGAAACCGCTCGGGCGATTGCCCGCCGCGCTGGCGTGTGGTGGGTTCAGGACGGCAAGATCTTCGCCCCCAACGAGATCCCGGAGCGATCGGGATCGGAATCGTCTGCAGCCGCGCGCGAGCCAGACGTGCATTGAGGGCAGAAGGCGCGACGTGCGCGTGGCTCGGCGGGGCAGCTGGCGATGATCGCCCTCGCTCTTCGGGCGCTGCAAGACGTTCAGCCCCGCGCCCCGAGGCCGCGCGGAATAAAGCACACCTTATGTCCTGGAGGATCCTTCAATGGCTCGCTCCCTTCCACCTGAGGCCCTGCGCCGCACCGTGGACCCACATATCCTCCCCCTGCGCTCCACGGAGGAGCTTCCACCCCTTGCCGGGTTGATCGGGCAACCCCGGGCCGTGGCCGCCCTGGAGTTCGGCCTCGACATCCCGGATCAGGGCTTCAACATCTACGTGGCGGGCCCCCCCGGAGTTGGCCGAATGACCGGCGTTCAGATGTTCCTGGAAGCGCGGGCGAAAGGCCAGCCCACGCCCCCCGATTGGTGCTATGTCTACAACTTCCAGGATCCCACGCGCCCGCGCGCCCTCCGCCTGCCCCCCGGGAAAGGCCGCGAGCTGCGCCGGGACATGCAGCGGCTCATTGAAGGGATCCGCCGCGAGATCCCCCGGGTGTTCGAGAGCGACGAATACAACGCCCGTCGGGAGGCGATCCTGAAGGAAATCAATCAGCAGCGCGAGGAGATCCTCGGGCGGTTGAACCAGCGCGCCAGGGCTCAGGAGATGATGGTGGAAGTGACCCCGATGGGGATCGCGGTGATCCCCCTCCTGGGCGGCCGCCCCATCACCGACCAGCAGTTCGCTGCCCTGCCTCCAGCGATGCAGGAGCTGCTCCAGCGGCGCCGGGAGGCCTTCGAGGAGGAAGTGAAGCGGGCGATCAAGGAGATCCGTCAGCTGGAGCGAACAGCTCAAGAGCGGCTGCGCCAGCTGAACCGGGAGGTTGCCCTCTTCGTCGTGGGAGGGCTGATGGACGAGCTCCTCGAGAAATACGGGGATCTCCCGGATGTCATGGCCTATCTAAAGACAGTCCAGAACGACATTGTGGAGAACGTAGACCAATTCCGGGGTCGGGAGGAAGGCCAGCCCCTCCCCTTCCCGCTCCCGCTTCCGGCCTTCACGGACCTGGCGATGCGGAAATATACAGTAAACGTCCTGGTGGACAACGCCGAGCAACAGGGCGCGCCGGTGATTATCGAGTGGAACCCGACCTTCCCTAACGTCTTCGGCCGCATGGAGAAAGAAAGCCTGCTGGGGGTGCTGCACACGGACTTCACGCTGATCCGCCCGGGGGCCCTCCATCGGGCTAACGGAGGCTACCTGGTGATGCCGGTGGAGGGCGTGCTCCTCAACCCCTTCGTCTGGGAAGGCCTGAAGCGCGCCCTGCGCCAGCGAGCGATCGAGATCGAGGAGCCCGGGGAGCGGATGGGCCTCATCACCACCCGCACCCTGGATCCGGAGCCCATCCCCCTGAACGCGAAGATCATCCTCATCGGCAATCCCCTGCTCTACCATCTGCTGTATCTCTACGATGAGGAGTTCAGCGAGCTCTTCAAAGTCAAGGCGGACTTCGATATCGAGATGCCGTGGGATGAGCGGGGGATGCAGGATTACATCGCCCTGATCGGCACCCTGTGCCGGAAGGAGGGACTATGCCACCTGGACGCCGGGGCGGTGGCCCGGGTGATCGAATACGGCGGCCGGCTGGCGGAGGACCAGACCCGGCTCTCCACCCGGTTCGCGGAGATCGCCGACCTGGTGCGGGAGGCGAACTTCTGGAGCCGCAAGGCCGGCTCCCCCATGGTAACCGCTGACCATGTCCGGCAGGCCCTGGAGGCGAAGGTCTACCGCTCGAACCTCATCGAGGAGCGCATCCGGCAGCTGATCGCCGAGGGCACCCTGCTCATCGACGTGGAGGGAGCTCGGGTCGGGCAGGTCAATGGCCTCTCCGTCCTCGATCTCGGCGATTACCGCTTTGGACGGCCGAACCGGATCACAGCGACCATCGCCCTGGGCCGGGAGGGGGTGATCGACATCGAACGCGAGGCCCGCCTGGGCGGGCCGATCCATACCAAAGGCGTCCTCATCCTGAGCGGCTACCTGGCCTCCAAATACGCCCAGGACAAGCCGCTGACCCTCTCCGCCCGCCTGGTCTTTGAGCAATCCTATTCCGGGGTGGAAGGAGACAGCGCCTCCTGTGCGGAGCTTTGCGCTTTGCTCTCCGCCCTGGCAGATGTCCCCATCCGTCAGGGGATCGCCATCACCGGCTCCATCAACCAGAAAGGCGAGCTGCAGGCCATCGGCGGGGTGAACGAGAAGATCGAGGGCTTTTATTACACGTGCAAGGTGAAAGGGCTCACCGGCGAGCAGGGCGTGGTGATCCCCGAAGCCAACGTCCGCAATCTGATGCTCCGGGAGGAGGTGGTGGAGGCCGTCCGCGAGGGGAAGTTCCACATCTGGGCCGCCCGCACCGTGGACGAGGCCATCGAGATCCTGACCGGTGTGCCGGCGGGGGAGCGAGGGCCAGAAGGGAAATACCCCGAGGGGACGATCAACGCGCGGGTGGATCAACGGCTGCGGGAGATGGCCGAAACGCTGCAGCGCTTCGG
>NZ_JANWXB010000322.1 GCF_025055495.1 Thermoflexus sp.
GCGAACCCCTCGATGGCTGGAAAGGGTTTGATTACCTCTCCCTCTACTATCCCCAACCCCTGCCCACCCTTGGGCCTCGTGCTTTGTCCGGTGATGAACCGGAGATTGGGGGAACTGAAGCCAGTTCGGAAGGGAATGGCCTCTCCCCACTTTTCTCCCCCCTCCCCACAGCCCAGAGGGCTGTGGGAAGGGGCCGCTGCCTTCCAGACGGGCTTCGATTCCTTCAAACCCCCAGTTGATAACTGGACGAAGCAACGAGAACCGTATCCTGGAGCCAGCTATAGATCCCGTCGCTCAAATTGTCGGATGGCGATCAGAAGAAGGAAGAGGATATACGCCAGGGCATAAATCACCATTCGATCGCTGGGAACGGTGGTTGTGGTGAACGGATTGGGGCCCATGATCCGGGCCAGGGGGCTCTGGAGCTCGTAAGCGGCTCGCCGCCAGATCGCCTCGGCGGGCATGAGCAGCGAGGCCAGAATCCCCAGGTCCACCACCGTCGATTGCCCGATCAGGCCTCCGATCTGTTCGGCCCATCCCCCGATGAAGGCGACGCCATACAGGCCCAGCCCCAGCGCCCCGGTCGCCAGGGTCGAAAACCGGGTCCCCGCCCAAAGGGAAAGCGAAAGGGGGATCAGCGCCTCCAGCCCCAGAAGGGCCAGACCTCGCGCCCAGCCCCGGGGGATCCATCCGGTGATCAGGGCGGTGATCCCCATCACGCCCCCGGCCAGCCAGAGGACATACATCAGCAGCCAGAGCGCGTGCCCCAGCCCTTTCCCGAGCAGGATCTGCCAGCGGGCGATCGGCCGCGCCGCTACTGCCTGGATGACCCCTGACGCGATCTCCCCTGCGATCGTATCGGCGGTTCCCACCACCGCGGCCATCACGATCAGGAAGTTCGCCACATACAGGCCCGCCAGCAGAAAGAATCCCACGATCTCCTCCCGCATCCGGGGGTCGGGAGGGCCGAAGCGGGCGAGTTCGCGGTGGATCAAAAACAGCGCCAGGCCGAACAGGGCCAGGAAGGCTGCCCCCAGCCCGAAGGCCGCCAGCACCAGACGGCGCCGGAACGCCTCCCGAAGCGTCAGGCTTCCGATCCACCCGATTGCGCGCATGGTTTCCTCGCTTATCGCAACGGTCGTTTCTCCGGGATCCCTGGCCGTCGGGGGTATTTGGCGGGCGTGGGCGCGATCTTTTCGAAAACCAGCAAGGTGCGTGGGGAAAGATAAGGGGGCCACGCCAGATCGCAGCGGTTCCGCAGGCGCCCCCCTAAGAGGTCCATCGCCCTGTGGGCGGCGGCGATTTCTTCTTCCACCTCCGCGCCCTTCATCGCCACGGCTATCCCACCGATCCGGACCAGCGGGAGAAGATACTCCAGGAGAACAGGAAGTTCCGCCACCGCTCGGGCGATCGTCCCATCGTAGCGCTCGCGATGCGCCGGATCCTGCCCGACTTCTTCGGCGCGACGGGCCAGGATGGTAATGCCCTCCAGCCCCAGACGGTGGACCGCTGCTTCCAGGAAGCGAGCTTTTTTCACTGTGGATTCGATCAGGGTGAGTTCTAATGCGGGCCAGGCCAGCTTCAGGACCAGCCCCGGGAACCCGGCGCCGGTTCCCACGTCGGCCAGACGGCATGGCGGCCACTCCGCAGGAGCAGGAGGCCACGCGGGCTCCCGGAAGGCCTGGAGCGCCGTGAGGGAATCCACGAAGTGTCGGGCGGCCATCGCCTCGGGTTCCACAATGGCCGTGAGGTTCAGGCGCTCGTTCCACTCCCAGACCATCCGGGCATAGCGGGCCATGGCCTCCAGGGCCGATTCCGGCAACGACCATCCCAGCCAGGCCAGGCCCTCTCGCAACACCGATAAAAAGGAAGTTTCGAACGTCGTCATCATGATCAGGATAACACATATAGGCAAAGGCGAGGACCTTGTAGGAGCCATCTCGGGTGGGCCGTTCCCGAATCCGGGTATGAACCCATTACACGGGTTGCGGATGCGGTGAACCCAGAGGCCTGCCCCGGCAAGGCGCCCGCCGTTAACGGATCAGGGCCGACCTCCACGCCTGTCGGATCCCCTGAAGGAAATCGGCCTCCTGATCCGGGAGCACTGTGCGGACATCGAACCAGACCGCGTCGTCCTGGACCCGGGCGATGATCGGGGGATGGGTCCGGCGCAGGGTTGCCATCAGCGCTTCTGGATCAGGGGGGCGCAAAACCAGGGCCACGCTGGGGAGGGTCTCCCCGGGAAGGCTCCCGCCGCCCACGGTGGAGAGGGTGGGGCGCACCTCCACCGGGATCCCATCGGCCCGCAAGCGAGCCGACCATTCCCGGGCCCGGGCCTCCAGCTCGAGAGGGGATGTCGCGATCATCCGCCAGACCGGGATCTCCCGGGTGGCCTCCCCTTTGAGGTAGTGGATCAGCGTGGCGCTCAATCCGGCCAGCGTGAGTTTGTCCGGCCGCAGCGCCCGCATGAGGGGATGTCGTCGCATCCGGGCGAGGAATTCCCGCTTCCCCACCATGATCCCCGCCTGGGGGCCGCCCAGGAGCTTGTCACCGCTGAAGCAAACCACTGCCGCCCCCGCCGCCACGCTCTCCTGCACCATCGGCTCGTGGGCCAGGCCGAAGGCCGCCGTGTCCAGGAGCGCGCCGCTTCCCAGATCATCCATCACCGGAATCCCGTAGCGCTCCCCTAAGGCCACCAGGTCCATCAGAGGAACCTCGGATACGAATCCGATCATGCGGAAATTGCTATGGTGGGCGCGGAGGATCAGTGCGATATCCTCGCCCCGAACAAGGGGCTCCTCATAATCCCGCAGATGGGTCCGGTTGGTCGTGCCGACCTCGATGAGCCGCGCGCCGCTCTGGGCCATCACCTCGGGGATGCGGAATCCGCCCCCGATCTCGATGAGCTGCCCGCGGGAGATCAGGACGCCACGCCCCCGGGCTAGGGTGGTGAGGGCCAGGAGCACCGCGGCGGCGTTGTTGTTCACCACCAGGGCGGCTTCGGCCCCCGTCAGCCGGCGCAGGAGCTCCTCCACAGCCGCTTGGCGTTCCCCTCGCTCCCCGGCCTCCAGGTCGAATTCCAGGTCGCTGTAAGCGGAGGCGGCACGGATGGCCTCCAGAGCGGCGGAGGAAAGGGGCGCACGGCCCAGGTTCGTGTGCAGGATCACGCCGGTGGCGTTGATGACCGGCCGTGGGCGGGGAGTGTGCCAGCGGGCCAGTCGGGTTGCGGCCCGCTCCAGCATGGCCGCCTCGGAAGGCACGGGCTCCCCTTGTTGCACCTTTGCCCGGACCTCCGCCAGGACCTCCCGGAGGGCTTCGACGAGGGCCTCATGGCCGAAGGCCGCCAGGAGCGGGGCTGCGCCCTCGGCCTTCAACAGGCGATCTACGCTGGGCAAGGCTCGACGCGGATCCATCGCTTTCTTTCGCAGAAGTTTCCCTGATGCCTTGTTGATCTGGGCACATCCGTATGGTGTTTTGTTCGTAGTAGGGCACAGTGTCCATGGTTTGTAGTAGGGCACGTAAGTGCCCGTTTTCTTTTCCCCTTTCCGACCCGAGGGAAGGAAAAGGGAATTCGGGGCGGTGGCGGAACCGCTGTTCCCAAATCCTTCTTCCTCCCTCCTCTACTGCTTTGTCCAGTTATCCACTGGGGGTTTAAGGAATCGAAGCCTGTCCGGAAGGGAATGGCCCCTCTCCCCTTTCTCCCCCTCCCCACAGCCCAGAGGGCCATGGGGAGGGGGGAGAAAAAATCGTTCAGGGGCGGTGCGGGGGGCCAAAGGCCCCCGCACTGCTCCTGAAAACCCCTCAATGAAAAATGGACGGAGCACTCCCCTACCGGGGGGAGAAGGGAAAAATGAAGAGGGTCGGCCTGCTCTTCATGCCATTCGGTATGGCTACCTCAGGTGGTGCCCGCCGTCCACGACCAGAACGGCTCCCGTAACGTAATCCGCCTCAATCAGATAGCGCACAGCGTGGGCGACTTCCTCGGCCATCCCTGCGCGACCCAGGGGGACATGGCGGAGCAGGTGGGCCCAGCGCTCCTCCTCCCAGTGAACTGGCCGGAGGATCGGACCAGGGATCACCGCGTTCACCCGGATCCGGGGGGCCAGGGCGAGGGCCAGGGCCTGGGTCAGGGCGACCAGGCCGGATTTGGAGACCGTATGGGCCAGGTAATCCGGCCACGGCTTCAGGGCCGAGCCGTCGGCGATGTTGATGATCACGCCTTCTTCCATGTAGCGCGCCGCCGCCTGGGCGCAGAACATGGGCGCCCGCAGGTTGAGCGCCAGGATCTCATCCCAAAGCTCCGGCGTCAGCTCATGCCATCGCGTGACCCGCATCACCGCCGCCGCGTTCACCAGCGCATCCAGCCGCCCAAACCGGCGCGCCGCGCTCTCAATCAATGTGCGGATCTGCGAGGGATCTCGCAGATCCGCATGGAAAGCCTCCGCGTCCATGCCCATCTCCTGGATCCGGCGCGCCGTCTCGGCCGCTTCCTCGATGGACGTGTGGAAATGAACGGCCACATGAGCGCCAGCCCGGGCCAGGCCGATGGCGATCGCCTGGCCCAGGCGGCGCCCCGCGCCCGTCACCAGCACGACCCGCTCTCGAAGCTCCATGTTCGAACGACCTCCCGCTCCGCTCGAACTCGTTTCGAGTCGCCACAAGAGGACGGATTTCAGCCTCTGCCTTTGGATTCCGCAGAGGGCATTTCTTCGATCACTGTCCAGCTTCTAACACCCAGCGGGCAGCGACCAGATCCTGCACTGCCAGGCCCACGGATTTAAACAGGGTGATTTCCTCCGATCGCTGACGGCCGGATCGGCGCCCCGCTGCGATTTCCCCCAGCTCAATTAAATCCTCTTCCTGAAGGATCCCCTGCTGGATCGCCCATACGACCTCACCGGCCTCCACCATGGCTGCCGCGCGGGAATCCACCACCACGCGCGAAGCCCGGCGGAATGTTTCCTCATCCAGCTCTCGCATCTGCAGGGTGAAGGATCCGATGGCGTTGATGTGGGTCCCCGGCCGCAGCGATCGGCCATCGAAGACAGGGGTAGGGGAATTCGTAGCCGTGCAGATCACATCCGCTTCGGCGACCGCAGCCTCTGGAGTAGGTGCCAGGGCGATGTCCTCGGGGAGTCCTTCCTGGCCCCGCATCCCTTCGATCAGCGCTCGAGCCCGCTCGGGGGTTCGACTGTAGACCCGCACCCGGCGGATCGCGCGGACGGCGCAGACGGCCAGCAGTTGCGTGCGGGCCTGAGCCCCCGCCCCGATCAGGGCGAGGGTTTCGGCGTCGGGACGGGCCAGCAGGTCGGTGGCCAGCCCGGAGGCGGCTCCGGTGCGCCACGCGGTGAGGAAAGCCCCATCGAGCAGCGCCGTGGGCGCGCCCGTCTCCGGATCCAGCATCAACACTAAAGCGGAAATGGTGGGAAGGCCTCGCTCCGGGTTATGAGGGAAGACCGAAACCACCTTCAGGCCCAGGTCCCGGGGCGGGATGTAGCCAGGCATGATCAGCGTGATCCCCTCCCGCTGGGGGATCGGGATCTGAATCCGCTGAGGGATATGGGCGCGCCCTTCGCTGAAGGCGATGAACGCCTCGCGCATGGCTTCCACCGCCCGGCGCATCGGCAGGGCCTGGCGGATCTGTTCGGCGGAAAAGAAGGGCACCATAAACCCCTCCTGGACTTTGGGCGAACATCCGATTTCTTTCTCAGGGAGGTTGGAGGACGGTCGGGGCCGCCGAAGGCAGCCCCGACCGTCCCTAAATCTCTCGATTCCCTCCTCCCTGTAGCCTTTCAGGCTGCAGGGAGGAGGGAAGGGGAGACGGGCTCTCCGAGCGTGGAAGACCGGGGGCCTGGGGCATGGCCCGTTTGTCCAAAGTCCAAAACCCCTCTCAACGCTCGAATGGTTGCACGCCGCCCGCGCGAGCAAGGAAGGAGCGGGCCCGATCGCCCGGAGGCCCTGGTTGTTCCACCATCCCCACCCGGATCCCTACAGGGGGACAACTTGAAGAGGTCGCCGGATAGTCTCCTGGATCGGGATGCCGCGCTGAGACCATTCCGCCAGGAAACGCTCCGGATCGACGGCCCGCTCGAGGGGGATGGCCCCTCGGGGGGTTTCCCCCCGGGCCATCATCCCGGCCACAACGGCTGCGTGCCACCCTGTGGTTCGTTCCATCGCCGTGAAGCCGGTCTCCGGATCATAGAAGTCGATCAGATCCAGGGTGATCTCCATCGGCTGACCCTGATGGATCCCCTCGCAGGTCACCCGGAGCACCACCATATCCGCCGGATCCTCCGCGAACTGGAGGCGAGGCTCCACTAACCGATGGAACACCTCGCGCGGGATCACCCGGACGCCATCGATTTCGATCGGATCGGTTTCCAGGAACCCCAGATCCGCCAGCAGGCGGATCCGCTCCAGATGGCCCGGGTAGCGAACGGTTTTCTCCTCATAGGTCTCTAAGATCCCCTGGAAGGTCCAGGGGCAGGTGGAGGTTCCCCCTGAAGTGACGAAGGCCTCGCAGGCGCCGACCGGCGGGGGGAAGGTGATGGTTTCGGGTTCGGTGAGGGCCTCGACCTCCACGATGCGGCCCTGCCGGAGGAAGACCGCCTTCCCGGTGTATTCCGCCGTGAGGCCCGCGATGTTGAAAAACAACTGGTAGCCCAATGGCCCCTTGGGGCGTTGAGGGAGACCGCCGCACCAGATGCGCACATGCCGGGGCTGATCCATCTGGCGCATCGCGTAAACCGCTAAGGTGTTCCCCAGGCCGGGCATCAGCCCGCAATCCGGGATGAGGGAGATCCCTGCCTCGCGGGCCATTTCGTCCATGGCGAGGATCTCCCAGGTCGTCGGGGTATGCCCACCCAGGTCGCACAAGGAGGTCCGGGCTTCGATGGCGGCACGGGCCAGGAGCGGATTGAACCGGTAGGGAACGGCGCTGATCCCCGCGTCCATAGGGCGAAGGAAGTCCACCACGGCCAGCTCATCCCGCACATCGAGGACGACCGGGCGGACAAGGGATCGCCCCAGCAGGCGGTTGATGCGCCTGGCGGCTTCCTCCGCCCGGGCCGGATCACGATCCGCGATCCGGATTTCCTCCGCATTCCCGAAGCGGGCCAGATCGTAGGCCGCGGCGGTGCCTTGCATCCCAGCGCCGATGACGGCGTAGCGAAACATCACGGTTTATCCTCCTGGTGCTTTGATCCGTTATGAGTTGAGGATTGGGGGGACGGAAGCCCGTCGCGAGGGGCCAGAGGCCACCCGCCCTGTCCCCCAGGAGCTCCAAAGTCAAGATGGACAAAGCGCTGGGAAGGTATAACATTCTGGGGCGCGGGCTTTGCCCGTGCCCCAGAATGTTAAGATCCCTCATTTCCCCACGAATCTTCCGGAGGGAAGCTTCCTCTTAGCATCCCCTCCAGAAGTTCCAGGGCGGCCTCAACGGCGAGGGCCTGGTTCTCCTCTCGATCTAACCCGCCGGTGATCCGACGGGTCCAGGTTCCATCCGGGCTCGCCAGGGCGATGTAGATCTCCCCCACCGGCTTACCCTCTTCGGGATCCGGGCCGGCGACGCCGGTGATGGCCAGGGCGAGATCCGCCTGGAACAGATGGCGAACCCCTTCGGCCATCTCCCGGGCCGCCTCTGCGCTGATGGCTCCAAACTGGGCCAGCGTCTCCTCCCGGACGTTCAGGATGCGGGCCTTGATCTCGTTTCGGTAGGCGATCACGCCGCCGAGGAAGTAGGCGGAGCTGCCCGGGATGCGGGTCAGGCGGTGGCCCAGCAGGCCCCCGGTGCATGATTCCGCCACCGCCAGCCGCCACCCTCGCTTTTTCAATTCCATGCCCACCTGAGCGGCCCGATCCGATCCCGGATGTTCCATTCTGGCCATCGCCTATTGCGAATTCAACGCCGCTTGCGTGAACGCTGGATCCCTCCCCGGGGATGGGGGTCTGGTGGGCCGCCGAAGGCGGTCACCAGACCCCACCCTTTTTTCTCCCCCCACGGCTCTCAGAGCTGTGGGGAGGGGTAGAAAGGGGGGAAGGAGCTTCATCGGCTCCCTTCGCAGGGCTCGCCGTGTCCATGCGAATGGAATTCACCGCACGCGTTGGCCATCGCCCGCTGGCCGGAAGGGCAGGCCTGGTTTTCTCCGAGGCCTTAAGGGGTTCAGCGAGGCGCCTAAAGCATCCGGTTCAGCTCCTTTCTTCCCCACCGCTTAAAAGGTGCGGTGCGATGTAGGGGCAAGGAATACCCCGCCCCTACATCCCCAATTCTATCCCTGGAAGATGCTGAGGGGCAGGTAAGCGGTGACGATCCAGTTGGGCTTATCCACCACCTCGCTGATCTTCAAGTCCACCACCACGCTGGCCAGGATGTAGGCGTCCTCCCGGCTCATCCGATAGGTGTGAGCGATGTGATCGATCATGTATCGGACCGCCTTCTTCGCGGCCACCATGAGATCGGGGGCGATGCCGGTGGTGGCGTAATAGCCTTTCTCATCATATTTGGCGGTCAGCGGCTTGGGGCAAAGGAACTGGGGCTCTTCAATGGAGCGCGCCTTATGAAGGTGGAAGCGGAGGACCGCATACATGGGAGCCTCGATCGCCGTGACGCAGATCTCCCCGTCCCCCTGCGCGGCGTGGGCGTCCCCGACGGAGAACAGCGCTCCCTCCACCTGCACCGGAAGGAAGAGGCGGGTGCCCTTTGTGAGGTGGCGGATATCCATATTCCCGCCGAAGGGACCGGGAGGCATCACCGGGTGTTCGCCGGGCTCCCGCGGCGCCACACCCATCGTGCCGCAGAAGGGATCCAGCGGGATGCGAATGTCCTCGCGGAAGAAGGTATGATCTCCAGGAGACAGATCCCAGATCTTGAGATAGGGCTGCTCGAACTCCTCTTCCAGGAGCCCGAAGCCGGGGATGATCCCGGTCCACCCCCAGCCTTTCGGATGGAGGTCCACGATCTCCACCTCCAGCACGTCCCCCGGCTGAGCTCCTTTGACATACAGGGGGCCAGCCAGCGGGTAGATCCGGCTCCAATCCAGGCGGGTGAGGTCCTCAGCGGTCGAGGCCGGAGTGATCTGGTTGTCTGTCACGTCCCGTAGCTCATAGATCACAGTATCTCCGGGATCGATCTCCAGAACCGCGGGAAGAGCACGGTTCCAAACGTAGTGGACGCGATCCGGTGGAAACAGATGGGTTCGAGCCATGGCGTGCCTCCTCAAAGAACGGGGGTGATTAAGGGCACTGGGGATCGCCGAACCAGTTCTTGCTCAGGCAGGCTCCTGTAAAGCCCGGCTATTCGATCCCAAACATCTCCTTCATCAGCTCCGGGGTATAGCGGACAATGGTTTCGGAGGTCAGGGCGTTGGCCCGGCACACCTCGGCGTAGAGCTCGGCGCTGGGGCGGGGCCGCCGCGCCTGGGTCTCCGGATCCACCTCGATCAGACCGAACCGCAGCGTCCACCCCTCCGCCCATTCAAAGTTATCCACCAGGGACCAGTGGAAATATCCCCTCACCGGGACGTTCTGCTGGATCGCCCGCCACATCGCATGGAGATGGCGCACGATGAAACGGGGGCGCTGATCATCATCCGCATCGGGGATCCCGTTTTCGGTGACGTAAATCGGCTTGCCGAAGCGGGCGAGCTGCTTCAGCAGCCGATAGAGGCCCTCGGGAAAGACTTCCCCGTATTCCCCATCGCTGATTTCCCCCTGGGGGTTCAGGAAAGTGCGTCCGAACAGGGTGGCAGGGGAGCGTCGATCGAAAGCGGAGAGGCGCCGCGTGTAGTAGTTCAAGCCGATGAAGTCATAGGTCCCTCGAAGCGTGGCCACGGCACGGAGAGCGAACACCCCTGGCTCTCGCCCGGCGGCGATTGCATCCAAGACGATGCGGTTGAACATGCGATCATGCAGACGGGCGATCATCTGATCGAGCGGGGAAGCAGGGCGGGCCGGTTCGAAAACCATCATGTTGTGGGCGATCCCCACCTGGGCCTCCGGCTGGATTTCATGGATGGCATAATAGGCCCGGGCGTGGGCCCGCATCAGATGGCGCAGCACTTGCATGGAGAGCCCGAAATCCCGCTTCCCCGGCGGCCATTTCCCTTCGTTCCATCCCATATAGGCCAGGACGTTGGGCTCGTTGATGGTGCACCACAGGCGACAGAGATCCTTCAGGGCGCTCACCGCCCGCCGCACGTAGCGCTCGAAGCGCTCGATGACGGCTGGGTTCTCCCATCCCCCCTGTTCCGCCAGCCAGATGGGGTTGGTGAAGTGGTGCAGGGTGACCATCGGCTCGATCCCGCGATCTCGAAGAGCCCGCAGCATGGCCCGATATCGATCGAGGGCGGTGTCATCGAAGCTCCCTTCGCGGGGCTCGATCCGGCTCCACTCGATGGAGAGCCGGTGGGCGTTCTGGCCCAGGGCGGCGGCACGGTCGAAATCCGCCTCCGCATTGTGCCACCAGTCACAGGCCCGGCCCGAGCGGTGCCCCTCCCGGATCCGGCCCGGCTCCTGCTCCCAGAGCCACCAATCATTGTTCGTGTTCTCCCCCTCGACCTGATGGCTGGCGGTCGCGGTTCCCCAAAGGAAGCCCGGAGGGAACTGGAAGGCGAATTCCACCATGGGCGGCTCCCGGTTTGTGATGAGGGTTATGCGGTGGAGGAAGCGATACGTCGAGCGGCATGGCCTCGCCTCTCGCCTCCTTAATTCTTAAACTCTCTGGGGCCCGAAGGGCCAAGGGAATTAGGATCTGCTCCAGCTAACCCAGGCCAGCCAGGCGGCCAGGAGGGCGGCGCTGAGTGAGGTGGTGGGGATCAGGATCTCGCCCCCTGGGGGAAGCGGCCCCCTGGCGGCGAAGGCCAGCAGCATCGCCGTGGCCACCGTCCATCCCGCAGCTGAGCCGATC
>NZ_JANWXB010000341.1 GCF_025055495.1 Thermoflexus sp.
GGGGATATCCCTACAAGCGGTAGAAGGCTCAGGGGCCTGGCGGATAGCCCGTTCGTCCAGAGTCCAAATTTAGAACCCAGCGGGTCACCGAAACAGCACGCTCCAGACCCAATCCACCACGGCGTGCACCATCGCTGCAGCCGTAACCTTCCCCGTTTGCAGATACGTCCGCCCGTAAAAGAACCCCGCCACCGTGGCCAGGATCACATAAAGGCCTACCTTCGGAGGATTATTCAAATGGGCCAGGCCGAACAGAAGGGAAGAGAGGATCAAGGTGCGCAGCGGGGGCCATCCCAGCACACGCTGGAAATGCACATGCAATGTCCCTCGAAACAGGATCTCCTCTGGAAGCCCGATGAAGAGATAGATCGCCAGCAAGCGGATGAGCGCCTCCGGAAGGCCCGGAGGCGAGGCGGCCGGAGCGATGAAATCGGTGAGCAGCCCAAAGGGCAGCGCGAAGGCGGCGAAACCGGCCAGATTCAACCCCACAGCCCCCACGTCCCTCCATGTCCAGCGGAAGGTGAACCCCAGATCCGGGAACCGGCCGGCCAGGATGAGCAACCACAGAAACAGCACGATCACGGCCAGGTGATCATAGGAGGGCCCACCCGCGATCAGGGGATTCTCCGGAAAGCGCTGAAATTCCACCGCATACCAGAGAAACAGGACAGCGCCGAAGAAGAGCAGATGCGATCGCGATCGGGTCTCCCGAGGCCACCCGAGCAGGAAGGGGATCGGCCAGAGCCCGGCGCCGATCCGGAACGCCCAGCCGACGGGGTCTGAGGGGGATGGACCAGGGATCAACAGGAATGCCAGGGACCCTGCCACCATCAGGACATCGATCGCCTTCCACCGGGCGCGATTATGCACCACCATCATCGTGGGGATCAGCAGGATCGCCAGGCCCAGAAGCAACGCACCGAAATCGAAGGACGCTCCCCGGATGATGCGCAGCAGGCCGCCCCCGAACCACAGCGCGAAGGGGATCCCGTAGATCCGTCGAATGTCGGCCCCCATCCAGCGGCGCACTGAATCCACCGGAAGCCCCGCGCTTCCCAGATAGCCGCCCATCAGGACGGCGAAGAGGGTGAGGACGGAAAGGGCGACGCCCGGCTCCTCCTGCCGGAACGCCAGGCTCCCGAAGCCCAGCACCGCAGCGATCCATAATCCCAACCCGGGCCATTCTTTCCGGAGCGCCGCCATCAGCCCGGCAGGCGCCGCGCGGACCTCTTCATGGATCCCGGCAAAATCGGGATTCGGCGTCTCTTTCATCGGCCTTCTCCTTTACGGGTTGCGCGATTAGGCGCCGGTCGGAAGAGGTAGAAGGGCCCTCATCCTCCTGGATCCCCCCCCTCATGGCCCAGGGGACCGTGGGGAGGTGAAGAGAGAAGACTTCCTGAAGGAGCGAGGCGCAACCCTGAACTGGGATTCAGATGAGCATATTGAACTACGGTTTAATTTATGTTACACTTTTGAAAGAATTTCCTGGGATGGAGGAAACCCTGAACCGGCGAGAGCAGCCCAGCCGATCGCTCAGCCCGATGATGCGGGCCTATCTGGCGGAGATCTATCGCATGGGCGAGGGAGGGCCCGTGCGAGCCGCCGCGCTGGCCCGACGCCTGGACGTCACCACCCCCGCCGTCGTCCGCATGCTGAACCGCCTGGAGTCCCATGGGTTGATCCGGCGGACTCGCCATGGGATCCTCCTGACGGAGGCCGGCGAACGGGAGGCGTTGCGGAGCATCCGCCAGCATCGGATCCTGGAGGCTTTCCTAACGCGTGTGCTGGGCATCGGCTGGGAGGAAGTCCACGCGCTGGCCGATCGGCTGGATCCGGTGATCGACGAAGCCCTGTGCAAGCGGATGTATGAGGTCGCCGGGCGTCCGACCCATTGCCCCCATGGTGATCCGATCCCCACGCCCGACGGGCGGATCCCTCCGCTCTTCGATATCCCGCTCAGCGAAGCGCGGATCGGCGCCCGGGGGCGAATCGCTCGGGTCAAGACCGAGGATCCAGAGCAGCTTCGCTATCTGGGCTCCCTGGGGCTGGTTCCTGGGGCTTCCTTTGAGTTGATCGCCCGAGCGCCGTTCAACGGACCGCTACGCCTTCGCCTGGCTCAGCACGATGTGATCATCGGGCTGGAGTTAGCGCACCACATCCGGGTGCTTCTGGAACCGGAATCCAGCGGGACTTCTCCATAAAGAAGTCCTCGCTTCCTTGTGGGTTTCGGACTGCTCCTCCCTTCCCCGAGGCCTAAAAGGCCCTCCTCGCCAACTACGCAAGACTCGTTGCATAACAGGGTGGAGGATCTGCCCCGCCCCCTTTCTCCTCCCTCCCCACGGCCCGAAGGGCGGTGGAGAGGAGGGAATTTTGAGGCCGGGAAGACCGCCTCTGGGAAGGCGGCGGAAGGCCGCCTTCCCAGCCTTAAAAGGCTCCTCTTTGCGAATTACACAACCTGCTGGTCAGGGCAGGGGTGTTGTCGAAGGCGGCGACCCAGCTCGGAACCTCCGAGTGCGGGGACATACGATGGTCGCCACCCTCCCTCAATTCATCGAGGACCGCAGTCTGGCCCTTCACCTCCGCCTTTACGAATTCTACCCTCAGGCCCCTTTGGGATGACCCCCCACGCTGGCTTTTACAGCGCGATGATCCCGGGCGCAAATTCCTTCTGGTCGGCGAGCGCGATCGGATCCTGCCGGCCGACTATCGCCGGAGCTTCGCCGCGCGGCTACAATATCGAAAAGACTGGATCGTGTTGCCTGAGGCCGAACATATGCTACCCTTGAAACATCTGGAGCGCACGGTCCCGCTTGTGGCAGAATGATTCCATGAGCATCTCCAGCCATCGAGGTGGAGCGCTCCTTGATCCGAGTGGCGGTCAAAGGAGGGGGTGACCTGGGCACCGGGGCCATCCTCCGCCTCCATCGGGCTGGATTCCGGGTCTGGGTCACGGAGCTTCCTCAACCGCTGGCCATCCGACGGGCCGTGGCGGTGGCCAGCGCGGTCTACGAAGGCGCCATCACCATTGAGGGCCATACCGCCCGCCGGGTGCCGGATCCCTCTGGGTTTCTCCCCCTCTGGGAACGGGGGGAGATCCCGGTTCTGGTCGACCCGGAGGGGGAGAGCATCCAGCAGCTGCAGCCGGAGGTCGTGGTGGACGCGATTATGGCCAAGCGCAACACCGGGACCTCGATCACGGACGCGCCGGTGGTGGTGGCCCTGGGGCCGGGCTTCACCGCCGGCGTGGATTGCCACGCGGTGGTCGAAACGGCGAGGGGCCATGACCTGGGGAGGGTCTATTACACCGGCAGCGCGCTGCCCGACACCGGCATCCCGGGGACGATCGGCGGGCACGATGTGCTGCGGGTGCTGCGGGCCCCCCACGCCGGGCGCTTCCGGGGAGTCCGACGCATCGGCGACCGGGTGGCGGCAGGGGAGATTGTCGCCTACGTGGAGGAGACCCCGATTCAGGCGGCGATCGCTGGGGTGTTGCGGGGGCTCCTCTTCGACGGCCTGGAGGTGATGCCCGGGATGAAGATCGGCGATATAGACCCCCGGGCGGAGGTCCGCCACTGCTTCACGGTTTCGGACAAGGCATGGGCGGTTGGAGGTGGGGTTCTGGAGGCGGTATTGAAATGCCTCCAGGAACGCGGGATTCTCCGATGGTGATCAGATCCCCCGAGCCGCCTGTGGCATACGGACTGCTTGGTTGGCACGCCAGCCACTCTTCTCTTGGGAGGTAGACTCTTGTGGATCCGCGTGGCCAATCTCGATGAGATCCCGGTGGGAGCTGCAAAGGTTTTCATCGTGGAGGGTCGAGCGATCGCGCTGACCCGGGTGGGCGATCAGGTGTTCGCCTTCGGGGATGTCTGCACCCATGATGGCGGCCCGCTGGCGGAGGGGAAGCTCGAAGGCTATGTGATTCAGTGCCCTCGCCACGGAGCCCGCTTCGACATTCGAACGGGCCGCGTGCTCCGGCTGCCCGCTGTGATGCCGATCCCGGTCTATGAGGTAAAAGTGGAAGGCCACGAGGTCTGGGTGAACCCGGAGCTCGGGTGATCGTTCCATTTCGGGGTAAGCGAAACTGTCAAAGGAGTGACGCCACTCCTGCGGAGGCTGCTCATGGCTTTCCATCCGGTCGCGATCATCCATGCCGAGCTTTATACGCCCACCCGACGGATCGAGGATGGCACGGTGGTATTCGCGGAGGGACGGATCCTGGCCGTTGGGCCCTCCCGCGAGGTCCGTCTGCCCCGGCGGGCGGAGCGGATCGATGCGCACGGACGTCCGGTGACCCCAGGGCTGATCGATCTACACCTCCACGGGGTGGAAGGCTACGACCTGTTTGGGGAGGAGCTGGCAGAGGCTGCCCAACGCCTGCCCCGCCACGGCGTCACCGCGTTCGTCCCTACCACTTTAACCCTGCCCGAAGAAGAGATCCTTCGACGTCTACAGGCGATGGCCCGGGTTATGGAGACCGCGCCGCCTGGCGCCCGAATCCTGGGGATCCACATCGAGGGCCCCCATCTTTCCCCGAAACGACCCGGGATGGCGAACCCGACATGGTTCCGCCCGCTGACCCCGGAGGCCATCGCTCGATACCAGGCGGCGGCCGGCGGGCGCATCCGGCTGTGGACCTTCGCCCCGGAGGAGGGCGAGGCCATGCAAGCCATCCCGGCGCTGGTCGCTCAGGGCATCATCCCGGTGATCGGCCACAGCGACGCGACCTACGATCAGGCCACGGAAGCCATTCAACGAGGCGTCCGACAGGTCACCCACTTCTTCAACGCGATGCGCCCTTTCCATCACCGGGAACCGGGGCTGTTCACGGCGGCTCTGCTGGATCCGCGGGTGATCGTCCAGCTGATTGCGGATGGGCAACATGTGCATCCGGCGGCCATGCGGCTGCTGTTTCAGGTGAAAGGTTCCTCCGGGGTAGCCATGATCAGCGACGCCGCGCCGATGGCCGGGTTGCCTCCGGGCCGCTACACCTGGCTGGGCTATGAGGTGATCGTGGCGGATGGGCGATGCCAGACTCCGGAGGGCGCCCTGGCGGGCTCCGTCGCTCTCATGAACGAAGGCCTGCGGGTGCTGATCGAGGAAGTCGGAATCGACCCGCTCCATGCCGTTCGCAGCGCCACCTGGACGCCCGCGCAGGCGCTGGGCCTGCGAAAGTTCGGACGTCTGCGGCCCGGCGCTCCCGCGGATCTGGTTTTGTGGGCGCGCTGGGGCGTGCCGGAGGCGGTCTGGGTCGGCGGGGAACGCATGGTATAACCAAAATCTACACCGTTCGCTCCCTCAGGAAATCTTTTCTCTCCCTCCCCACGGCTCAAGGAGCCATCGGGAGAGGGGATAAAGGGAGGCGGGGCCCTTCCACCTTGTTGGACCGACTCTCAACCGTGTAACTCCTAACTAATAACTAAAATCCTGGAGCGAGGAGGATCGCCTTCAGCGGCCTTTTCAACTCTTGCGCAGTTCGCTTCCTTGGGGGGCTTTGGGGGCGGAGCCGGGCGCCGAAGGCCCCCGC
>NZ_JANWXB010000123.1 GCF_025055495.1 Thermoflexus sp.
CGGCTGATCCCGCGCCGCGCCCAGGCGGATGCCCGTCGGATCCGCCGAGCGAGGGCGGAAGCGATCCGGCGCGCCCACCGGCTGAGTGGTTGCGCCGGACGTGCGCCGGCGGCCGCGCCACCGGCCGGCGCTGCGGGTGCCGTTGCCTCCGCAACGCCCGGCACGGTTGGCATGTCCGTCATCAGCGCCACCGCGCTGCGCGCGCTGCACGCTTAGGAGCCCGTGCCCCGCGGGCCGGGCTCTTCGCCCCGATAACGCTCTGCGCGTCCGGGGCGATCCGATGGGCTAGCCCCAACTGCACCCTTTGAGGCCACCCCCCATCTTCTGTCCCCTCCAGGATGCGGGGACAGCAAGAAAGTAAGTGTATTGTTCTCATCATAACTTCACCTCCTTTCTAAATCTTGTGGGAAAAAGGAGGCGAATGCTATGTGGATGCAGATTTGGGGCCTGCAGCAGACCCATTATTCAGTTGTTAAGGTGCTACAATCTAAATTTTAACGCACATCTCTCAAGTTGTCAATCATTTAGCGATCCCCGCTCGACCCCTAAACACGCGATCGTCCTCGCGAAACAGTGCTAAGCGGGACATCAGCGGACGCCCGCTGCCTTAGGGATCTATAATCATCACCACCACCCTTCGGGAATACCTCCGAACCTCGACGTTGAAGACACTCACCGGCCTCCCGTTGAGAGTCCCTTCTATCCCTGCTACCATGTCGTCCAGCTCGACCAGGACGGAGAGCCCCAGCTGTTGCAGCTCCTGCTTGAGCCTGGGGCCCGCATTCGGTTCCGGAGCCCGGTCATACGAATAATACAACCAGTGTTCCTTGGCATACTTCTCGACTCGAACTAAGCGCAGTCGGATGCCGAGGGCCCGCTCCAGGGCAGGCCGAATGGCCTCGTCGATTTCTGCAAAGCGCCCGGTGGGCTGGACGGTGGGCTGCTGAGTCGGCGTGGGCCGCACGGTAGGAGTCGGCGTGGTCGGCTGAGCGTTCGTGAAGCCAAACGTGCCTTCGCCGCGAGGCGCTCGTTCCTCGAACACTGAGGGATCGGGCGTCCCCTCGGACTCCGGCATCACGGGGATGATCCGAAGCTCGCCCTCCTCTCCAGGATACGGAGTCAGCGGGATGATTTCGAGGTATGGTTCTTCTCCTCCTCCCGCTGGCTCCAGCTCAAAAGGCCCTTCGGCAGGAAGGATGGGTGTCCCTATGAGACCCTCGGAGGGCGAATCGATTTCCACTCGATACCGCTTCTCTCCTCCTCCCGCCGGCTCCAGCTCAAAAGACCCTTCAGCAGGAAGGATGGGTGTCCCTATGAGACCCTCGGAGGGCGGATGGATTTCCACTTGCGGCAATGACCTTTCCGGCCCTCCAGCACCCGCAGGCGGCGAAGCGGGGCGGGAAGGCTGGCAAGCCAGCCCGAGGCTGGCGACTCCCAGCAATATCAGCACGGTGAAAAACACAGCGCGCCTCATCGGAACCTCCGATTGAATTCCTACTCAAAAACGCTGGCCCTGCACCGTCCGGTCGAGCTTCGATGAGCTTCGCGAACGCCACTCCCAAAGAGGATCTGACCAAGACGACGAACTGGGTGGGGTCGGCTACCATGTGACGGGTGCCCGTAAAGGCCCGCCTGTTCCACCAAGGACGCCTCGAGAGCGCAACCATGCCCCCCAGGCATCCCGCGCGCCGCCCACCGCCCACTTGCTACGATCCGTCCTTTGCGACGGCCCACGCCTCCAGCACGCCATCCGCTCCGCCGAGGATCACCCACCTCTCCTCCGGGTCCACGATCATCCAGACCGGAGAATACGGCAGCTCGCGCTCCCAGAGGATCTGCCTGGTGTCCAAATCCAGCAGCCAAAGCCAGCCTCCTCGTTGGAACCATCCCGTGAAGCTCCACTGTCCGCGCCACACATAACGGACCTGCTGCGCGCTGACCAGGACCTTCCGGCTGTTCCCCAGGCGATGAACCCCGACGATCCGGATGTCCTCGCGCTTCACAAGGCTGAACGACCGCGGGGCAACGTTCGGTGCTTCGATCTTGGTCATTGCCAGCTCGGCGCCCAGATATTCGACCAGCACCAGCCGCTGATCTGGCCACCACTCCACGTGCCCCAGGAGGCCCCGCTTAATATGGGATGGCATTGCCGCGAATGCCAAGCGTTGGCCGCTTGGGATGTCCATCACCCAAACCTCAATTCTTTGGGCTTTATGGAAGAAAAGATAGACCAACAAATCCCCAGAATGCCATTTTACGTCGTATATCGCATTATAGAAATCCTGATTTTCTATGGTATATCGGATGTTCCCATTGAAATCGAGCAGCCAGATCGTTTTGCCAGCTTGTTCACCGGTAACGGCAATCCATTGGTCAGATACCGCGCCGATAAGCTCTGCGTCCTTAAAGGCCAACGGGATCGATCGCCGCCAGCGAGGGCGGGGTTCTCCGGGCGCCCACAGCACCACCTCGTTCCTGCGCAGGCCGATCATCCCGCGTCCCTGAGCGTCCACCCCAATCCACCGCACGTCGCCAGCCTCGATCCGCTTCCGCAGGTCTGCGCCTTGGGGATCCAGGAACATCACCGTGCCATCCCGCTGCGCCACTGCCACCCATTCTTCCTGCGGATGCTTCCACATCGCCTGAAAGTCAGACGTGATATCCACTGGAAATCCCGTATCGCTCCACAGGTCTCGGAAGAAAACATCTGTCCAACCCCCCAGAACCAGCTTCCGATGCTTCTCTAAAAGCAGGCCTCGCCGGGTCGGCAAACCCTGATATGTGGCCACTCGTTCCTTCTTGGAAATCGAGAACGCCTCCAGGCGGTTGGCGATTGCCACATACAGCATCTGATCTGACGGATCCAGAGACAGCGCCCGAAGCATATGAGAAGGCTGGAGATGAAAAATGTGTTGACCGTCTCCCCATCGATACAGCCGGACGTCGGACCCAACCTTGCGGTCTGAAAGCACCCCGAGCAGCGACGTGGAGGCCGCCAAGCGATCGGGAGTTTGATCGGTGAACCGAAGGGTTTGCACCACTTCCGACCGGCCCACCGCCTGATCCGTGCGCAGGACGACCACTCGCTCTCTGCCCGCAACAGCCACATACTGACCCTGGGGATGGAGCGCAGCCGCCCGCGGACTGGTGAACGGCACCGTGAACGTCAGCACCGCTCGCCCCGATGCAACCTCCCATAGGGCTCCACGCCCCTGGGCATCCACAACAACCCCAAGCTGGCCATCTGGCGACAAGGCCCCCGCGTAATCCTCCCGGGGCACGCCGCTTGTGGGCATCGACACCTGTCCTCCGGTCTCCCAGACCCGCAGCCCGTCGGCCAGCACGGCCACCCGGCGTCCCTCTGTGCCCATATACGCCAGGGCGCGAACGTGGGCCGTGATCTGGGCCCTCGCTCGGATCTCGCCCCCCTCCAGATCCACCTGGAAAAGAGCCCCATCGCGCGTGCCCACGACCGCCTCCCGGCCGTCTGGACGCACAGCGACCGCCGTCGGAAACTCGATCCCCGCCGGCAGCGGAACCCACTTTCGAAGTTGCAAGTCCACAGGGGAGAAGATCCAGAGCCCGTTCGACCCTAAGGCGACCACTTGGTCAGGCCCCGCCCAGAGATTATGTTCTACGACCATATGGTAGGATCTCCAGATGGGCCTCAACTGGGCAACGTTCTCGGGGGTGATTTTCTGGAGGTCCTGCGGGGATACACCGGGAGCGCTCCACTCCCGCAGAGCAGGGGTCGGTGTAGGGGCCGCCGTTGCGATAGGAGTGGATCTGGTCTCCGCAGCCGGGGAGGCCGTGGGCGCTGGGCCAGCGGCCGGTCGCAAGCGACATCCGATCCCGGCGATCAGAACCGCCACCACTGCCACTCTCCACCACCGCAGCATGCTCGTCCCTCCGGGGATAGGATTCGATCTTCCTCGCCTGCAAGGCGTTCGGAGCCGTCGGTTAATTTATTATAACATCCAGGCTGGCGGGAAAGCTTCCCAATTGAATGACGGGCTGATCCCGCGTAGCATCGGTAATAGAATATGCCTTGACCAAATTTCCGGTCGCCATATAAACAACCTTCTCGTCCGAGCCGATGCGCACCGAAGGGTAGGATTCTCTGAACTCCATATTCAAAACATGCCCCTCTTTGCCCCACTGATATATTAGAATATCGAAATAAAGAGGACTCTCTGTCTGCACCAATAGATAAGAAACAGACGCATCCAACCTCATCAGCTTCCCAGGAGTCAAGTTGAGGCGCTGGAGGGGTTCAGCCTTGGCCTTTGTGAGGTCCACGCGCAGGATCATGGCCTCCTCCCCGGCCCCGATCGCCGCGTATCGTCCCTCAGGGTGAAGCACAACAGCCCGCGGGCGGGTGAAGGGCACAGTGAACGTCAGCGCCGCCTTTCCCGACTCAATCTCCCATATCGCGCCACGCCCGGCGGCATCCACCACCAGCCCGAGCCGGCCGTCCGGCGACAGGGCGCCCGCGTAGTCCGACCCCAGGACGCCTGTCATCGGCGCCAAGACCTGTCCCCTGGTCTCCCAGACCCGCAAACCGTCGGCCAGGACGGCCACTCGGTGCCCCTGAGCGTCCATATAGGCCAGGGCGCGGATCGGCGCGGGAACCTGAGCCTTCGCCCGGATCTCGCCGGTCTCCAAATCCACCCGCAGCAGCGTCCCGTTTTGGGTCCCTACTGCCGCCTCGCGTTCGTCCGCTCGCACCGCCATCGCGGTCGGAAAATCCGCCTCCACGGGAAGAGGAACCCACCCCTGAATTTCTAAATCCGTTGGAGAGAGCATCCAGAGACCGTTTGCCCCTAGGCCAATCACCTTGCTGGACGTGACCTGAAGGTCCAGCAGAACCATCCGGTAGACGCCTGATATCGACTTCAAATTCGTGACATTCTCGGGGGTGATCTTTTGGATGCCCGCCAGAGAGACCCCCATCAACCCCCACAGCACCGAGGGGCGAGTTGCCGTAGGAGTTGCAGCAACTTCAGACGCTGGCTGAACCTCTCCGGACGGGGGAGGGGTGGATGGCGGACCAGCAACCGGACGCGGCCGGCATGCGACCCCGATGATCAGCCCGATCAGAACGATCGCTCTCCAGTGGTGTGTCATGTCTGTTCCTCCAGAAGGAGGTGGGATTTTTTGAGCCCGCCCGCCAGGCAAGCTCGACGACCAGATCGCTTGGGAACATGCAGGCCGTAGAGAGCCGGGGCCTGGGAGCTTCCCTCACAAACTTGTCCTGTGACAATGATAGATACCTTTCGTCTCTTACACATCCGAAGAGCTCCTGATCGTTATCCGGTGCTCCCGGGATCTTCTGGACCTCCGGCAGAGGCCGGATATCGCTCCGGGAAATTCCCGGGACAATAAAGCAGAACCCGCGCTATCCTGAGTCCGGATTCAACGCTTGGGGATCGGAATGGACGAGGAGCGGCTGCGGGAGACGGTGCAGCATCCGCGCCTCAAGCGGCCGGTCAGCTACCGGACGCTGATCCGGCTGGAGGCTTACAAGCTGGTGCGGCACCTGCTGGGCATGGAACCTTATGAGCCCCTGAAGGCCTGGTGGTGAAATGTATGTGATCATCGTCTATGACGTGGAAGTGGAACGCGTGGCAAAGGTATGCCAATATCTGCGCCGCCACCTGCACTGGGTGCAGAACTCCGCCTTTGAGGGCGAGCTCACCCCCGCCCGCCTGGAGCGGATCCGGGCGGAGCTGAAGGACCTCATCGACGAAAAGAAAGACGCGGTTTATTTTTACATCCTCCCCGACGCCCATCTGGTGCGCCGGGAGGTGCTGGGGCGAGAGAAGGGATCCGTGTCCGCCATCCTGTAAGAGGGGGCGGCATGAACCGGACGAGGCGCGGGCGATGCCCGCGCCTCGTCCGTCCTCGCTTTCCGGGCAGCCGGGATCGTCCCTTATTCCCCGGAAGCCGGCTGGCCGGCGAATCCCTGACCGGGCACCCAGCCCCGTTCCACATATCGGCTCTGGAACCAGCTGGCGAAGGCGATCAGCAGCGCCGCCACCACCAATACCCCGATCGCCCCTCCCACCGTCCCGCCCAGGCGGGCGACGTTGCCGACCACAATCCCATACCAAGCGAAGTCCGCGTCGCCAAACGTGGTGTTGGCGAACCCCAGGGCGCCCAAGACCTGGAGCAGAAAGGCCGGGAGGAAGGTGATGAGCACCCCGTTCACGAACCCGCCCAGCACCGCGCCCCAGCGCCCGCCGGTGGCGTTCCCAAACACCCCCGCCGTCCCTCCAGTGAAGAAGTGGGGCACCATCCCGGGGAGGATGAGGGCCAGGCCCAGGACCGGGTTGATCAGGGCGATCACCCCCAGGCTCACCAGGCCGCCCACCACGCTGGCCAGGAACCCGATCAGCACGGCGTTCGGAGCGTAGGGGAAGGAGACCGGGCAATCCAGCGCCGGCAGCGCCCCCGGGACGATCCGCTCAGCGATGCCGGCGAACGCCGGGACCACCTCC
Organism: Thermoflexus sp.; assembly: GCF_025055495.1. Classification (GTDB taxonomy): domain Bacteria; phylum Chloroflexota; class Anaerolineae; order Thermoflexales; family Thermoflexaceae; genus Thermoflexus. The sequence continues at coordinate 6,501 of NZ_JANWXB010000123.1, forward strand.
CCGATGATGGTCCGCACCCCCAGCAGGATGACCGCCACGCCGACGCCGAAGTTCAGGGCATTGAGCACCTGGGCCATCAAATAGGAGGCCAGGGTGGTCCCTTCCGGCAGGCCCACCCCTTTCACGGCCTCTGCAGGCCCCACCCGGGCGGCATACCAGATGGCGAAAATCAAGTAAATGATGAACATCGCCACGGCGGTCCCGACCATCGGCTCCCGCAGGAACCGTAGCCCGGCCGGGAATTCGATCTCCTCCGTGCTCTTCGTCTTCCCTCCCGCCAGGCGGGCGACCACCTGCCCGGCAACCCCGGCGGCGATGTAGCCGAAGGAGCCGAAGTGGCCCATCGCGATCTTCTCCCCTCCGGTTACCGCTCGCATCCAGGGCTGGGCGAAGGCGGGCATCACCACCATGATGGTCCCCAGGAGAATGGCTCCGATGACGATGGCCGCCGCGCCCGTGATCCCGGCTGTCACCAGGATCACCGCCAACATAGTGGCCATATAGAAGATGTGATGCCCGGTCAGGAACACGTAGCGCAGGTTGGTCACCCGTGCGATGATCAGGCTGGCCAGGAAGCCCAGGAACATCATCGTGGCCGTCAGGGCGCCGTATTCTTTCTGGGCCAGGGCGACGATGGCCTCGTTCGTGGGCACCACGCCGCGCACGCCGGTGGCCCCCAGGATGAGTTTCCCCAATGGATCCAGGGCGTTGATCACCGTGACGGCGCCCACCACCAGGATCAGGAAGCCCATCGTCGCCTTGATGGTCCCGCCCAGGATCTGGCTGATCGGCCGCCCCAGGGCGATCAGACCGATCGCGGTCATCAGCCCGACCAGATAATAAGGCTTGCTGAAGATCTCATCGACCAGGAAGCGAACGATTGCAACCAAAATCTCCATAGCGACCTCCCTGATCTAAAGGATGATTCCCCTCGAGGGACAGGACCTCTCGAGAATGGCGAGCCTCAAGATGCTTCCAGCGCCTCCCTCAATTTGCGCACCATCTCCTCCAGGTCGACGAAATTCGTGATGGTGATCACGCGCGCCCGGACATCGCCCAGCCGTTCGGCCAGCTCCTTCGTGGTCACGATGAGATCGGCGGTCCGGGCCAAGGCGTGGGCGATGCCGATGTCCGCGACCTCCACCTCGGCCTGCCGGCCCAGCCGTTGCAGAGCCTTCTCCACCTGCATCCGGAGGAGGAGTCCGCTCCCCAAGCCCATCCCACAGACAGCCAGGATCTTCATGAATTCCCTCCCGAAGCGGAAAGATGCGAAGCCTCCGCGCACGCCTTTCTTTCGGCGAACAGGCGGACGACCCGTCGAACCTCCGCGGGGGTGTCCGCCTGGAGGAGCTGGGCGCGACATGCTTCATCGGCCAGCAGCTCCGCCAGAGTAGCCAAGGCCTGAACGTGGGATTGAGGATCCGGCGCAGCCAGGCCGATCACCATCCGCACCGGATCGTTCTCGGCGTGACCGAAGGGGACGGGGTGTTCTAAGAAAATCCAGGAGAACCCGACCCGATGCACGGCGGGGGAAGGACGGGCGTGGGCCAGGGCGATGCCGGGGGCGATCACGATATACGGCCCGAGCTCCTCGACGACGGCGATCATCTGATCAATATACGCCGGATCCACAGCTCCGGTCGCCGCCAGGACCTCGCCGCAGGCCCGGATCGCCTCCCGCCAGTTCTCCGCGGGCACGTTCACCCGGATGGCGGATTCCGGCAACAGGTTCAAGAGATCGGGGGAGGTCATTTCGGCCTCTCCTGCCTCTGAGGTGGATGAGGGAGTGTTGCGCAGGGCGCACGGAGCGTTTTAGGGCCCTCTCGTGGCCCCTCGACCGGAGCCTGAGGAGAAGAAAGCGGCGTTTTCGGGGTGGGCATCGATGACCGATCGCGTTCCATATGAGGCGCTGGCAGGAACATCGACGAGCCGAAGGAAAGCATGGAAAAGGTCTCAACCGAAAACTCCGGTCTTCGGGCCGCGCCCTCGGCCCGTTCCATCGCATCTGTGAACATCGCCAGCGGCGTCTATAGACGATTATAGCCAGGGCCTGTGCATGCGCAACGGTCGATCGAACGACATGGCTGTTCCATGCACGGCCAGCGAATTTTGAAAAACGGATCCAACTCCAGCCCGGGGCTTCCCAAGCAGCCTCGCGCTCCCTTGACAGATCCTTCCATCCGAGTATAATTTGTAAGTGCAATATACTTACATAAAGAGCGGGCTGTGCACCTCCGGTCACGGGGAGAGGGGAGATGGGAAGGTGAGAACGCTCCGCTTCGTCTGACCGGTTCCTGACCGCACCACTCCATGGATATTTTTTGGAGAGATTGGCAGTGGAAATAACGAAAGCAACGATCGATAAAATGAAAGATCATAACAAAAACCTGGTGTTCCGGACGATCTTCGAATGCGAGCCGATCAGCCGGGTAGAGATCGCCCGAAAGACCCGGCTGACCCGGACCACGGTGTCGCAGATCGTGGCGGAGCTGATGCAGGAAGGGCTGGTGGAGGAGCGAGGGGTGGTCTCAGTGGGCGTGGGCAAGCCCCGGACGATGTTGGGCATCAATGAGGAGGCACGGTCCTTTATCGGGGTGGATCTCAGCAACGAGGTCTATCGAGGCGCGCTGTTCGATCTCCGGGGTCGGATTCGTTGTCTGGTGGAGTGGCCCCTACGGGAGCCCCAGGGGGAGGGAGCACTGGCTCATGTGTTCGAGCTGATCGATGCCCTCCTGGCGACTGCCCCATCGCCGGTTCTGGGAATCGGAGTGGGCACCCCGGGTCTAGTGGATATCGGGCGAGGGATCGTTCATCAGGCGGTGAACCGGGGGTGGGTGGATTTGCCGCTGAAGGATCTGCTCTCCCGTCGGTATGGCCTGCCGGTTTATGTGGCCAACGATAGCCATATGACGGCGCTGGCGGAGTATCGCTTCGGGGCCGGCGCGGGGGCTCGGAATCTGGTGGTCCTCAAGATCGGCGAGGGGATCGGCTCCGGGGTGGTGATAGAGGGGCGTCTGCTGGATGGGGACAGCCATGCGGCCGGGGAGATCGGCCACCTGGTGGTGGAGACCGAGGGGGAGCCCTGCACGTGCGGCAACCGGGGCTGTCTGGAGACGGTGGCCAGCATCCGCGCGCTGATCCGCCAGGCCCGACAGCAGGCGCAGATGAATCCTTCCTCGTTGTTGGCGACGCTGTATCGGGAACGTGGGACCCTAGGCCTTCCGGAGGTTCAGGAGGCCCTGGAGCAGGGGGATATCGCAACGCGGGAGCTGGTGGAGCGGGCAGGCCGATATCTGGGGATCGCCATCGCGGCGATGGTGAGCGTGCTGGATGTGGAACGGGTGGTGCTGGGCGGCGAGGGGGCGGCCCTCGGATTGCCGCTGGTGGAGAGCGCCGCTGCGGAGGCCCGACGTCGGATCCTGCCCCGTATCGCCGAACGCCTGCAGATTCAGCTCTCTCAATTGGGGAAGGAGGCAGTGATCTTGGGGGCTTCCGCGATGATCATGGCACAGGTCCTTCACCTCGGCTGAGGGATCGCGCATTCCATGGAGAACCGATGGCTGATCGGCGTCGATGTAGGGGGCACAAAGATCGAAGCCATGGCCCTGGATGGCGAGCGCGGGGTTCAGGGATACGGGAAAGTGGGGACTCCCCAGGGATCTCCGCAGGATTTGATCCGGGGCATCCAGAGCGCCACCGCCCAGGCCCTGGAGGCAGCTGGGGGTTGGCCGGAGGAGATCCGGGCGATCGGCGTGGGGATCCCGGGCCAGGTGCAGGAGGGAGTCGTTCGGCTGGCGGTGAACCTGGGTCTGAGAGACTTCCCGATGGCGGAGGCCCTTCGGGCGATCTGGAATCGGCCGGTTCGGGTGGAGAACGATGTGCGGGTAGCCGCGCGGGGTGCGTATAGGCTTTTGAGTTCGCAGAGGGCCTTCAGACGTCTGGTTTACCTGTCGATCGGCACCGGTGTGGCGGCAGCAGCGCTGCTCGATGGGGAGCCGGAAGTGGGAGCCGATCACCTGGCGGGCGAGATCGGCCATGTGGTGGTGGAGCCCGATGGGCCGTTATGTGCGTGCGGGGGGAGAGGATGCCTGGAGGCCCTGGTATCCGGTCCGGCGCTGGTCCAGCAGGCGCTGGAGGTGATCCGTATGGATCCCAGCACTCGACTGGCCCAGATGCATCCGCTGGACGCGCCGGCGATCTACCGCGCGGCGCGGGAGGGGGATGAGACCGCCCAGCGCCTGATTGATCGAACGGCCCGCTACATGGCTCTGGCGATCCAGTGGCTGGGGCTGACGTGGGATCCGGAAGTGCTGGTGATCGGGGGCGGGCTGACCGCGGAGGGAGAGGCCTTTCTGGAGCCCCTGCGCCGGGCCTTGGTGCATCAGCGGGGGGCATCCCGGGTGGGCGGGGAATTGTTTCACTCGCCGGATCGGATTCGACTGATGCCTCCATCCACCCGGGTTGCGCTCTGGGGGGCCGTGGAGCTGGCGAAGCGTCTGGCAGGTTGAATCCAGCTGCTGATCACCAGCGGAGGTTGCTTGTCTGGGATTTCCGTGGGTCAGTGAGGCCGCTTCGGTGGTCTCACCAGCCCACGCGACAAAAATCCCCCTCTTCCCAATACCTGATGACCTCGGGAAGAGAGGCTACTCTCACATTTAATGTAAAGGAGGCCGCCATGTCCCGCATATGGAAGATCTCCCTGCTCGTGCTGGCGTTGGTGGTCAGCGCATGTGCTCAGCCCGCTGCGACCCCATCGCCAACGGCGGCGCCGGCTGCTCCCACAGCGACGCCAGCCCCCACCGCCACCCCGGAAGCCCGGCCGGTCACCCTGAAGGTGATGATCGTGGACTACGTCAAGGACAAGACCGATAAATGGCTGGAGAACGAGGTGGTGCCTGCTTTCAAGCAGAAGTTCCCAAATGTCAACGTGGAGTTCATCTATGTGAACTGGGGCACGCTGGATGAGACCGTGCAGGGTTACTTTGCCGCCGGGGAGGGGGCAGACATCCTGAACCTGGGCTCCGAATACATCGCCGAGTATGGAGATCGCCTGGCGCCCCTGAACCGGTATTTGGGCGCGGAGGCCTGGCCGGACATCCAGCAGTTCATTCCGGCCACCCTAGAGACGGTGACGTGGAAGGGGGAGATCCGCGGCCTGCCCTGGCTGGTGGCTCCTCGTGCCTACATGTGCCGCACCGATCTGCTGAAGGAGGCAGGGATCGAACGGGCGCCTCGCACCTTCAAGGAGGCCATCGAACAGGCGCGGAAGACCACCATCATCGAAGGGAACGCCCTGAAGCGGGCCGGCCTCGTCACGACGGGCAAACTGGATGACTGGCAGGAATACATCGCCTTGATCTGGGCTCTGGGCGGGGAGCTTTACAAGCCCAGCGGGGAGCCTGCTTTCGATTCCCCACAAGCCCGCGCCGCGCTGCAGTTCATGTATGAGCGGCGCCGCGCCGTGTATCCCGATGAGACCGTGGCGGACCTGCCGCCCGCAACGGGATCCCGCCTGGCCGACGGCACTGCCGTCTGCATCTGGGGCAACCTGTGGGGGGCGCCGGACGTCAAGGATCCGATCTGGGAGCGGATTGAGTTCGTTCCCGGGTTGACCGATCCGGATAACTTCCCGAACAGCAAGCCGGTGGTCCAGGTGTTCACGGATTGGCTGGCGGTGGCCGGCTATTCCAAGAACGTGGAGATCGCGGCGGAGTTTCTGAAGTTCCTGGGCACGGCGGAGAACCTGAACCGCTACAACCGGGACTTCGGCTCCTTCCCGCCGCGCAAGGACGCCTGGACCGGCTACGTGCAGGAGGCCCGGCCGATGATGATTATGGCCGACCTGATGGCCCAGCACGGACGCGGATTCGCGGATGTGCGGGAGACCGCTAAGTTCCGCGAGATCCTCCAGAAGCAGATGTCCGCTTACTTCACAGACCAGCAAGATCTGGACACCACGCTGCGCAACATCCAGGAAGAATATACCCAGGTTCTGCGGGAGGCCGGCCGGATCCCGTAAGGCGGATGTTTCCCGTTCAGAGGAAGTGGGTGGGAGGAAGGTGTCTTCCTCCCACCCGTTCAGGAGGCGAGCCATGCCTGGGGCATATCTTTACACACTATTATGGGCAGGCGGGACGGTTCTCTTCATCATCGGCTCCAGCATCGCTACAGGGGCGCTGGCGCGTCTGATCGTCCGGTGGCGGGGATGGAGCCGGATCCGTCAGCAAGATGTGTTCGCTGGGTATGCCTTCGCCGCGCCATGGATCGTCGGCTTCGTGATCTTCGTAGTGGCCCCCACCCTGGCTTCGCTTTACTGGAGCCTCACCTCCTATCGGTTGCCGAACCCTCCGGTCTTCATCGGCCTAGCCAATTACGCCAAGCTCCTGTTTCGAGATGCAGACTTCCGGGCCGCCCTTCTCAACACCCTGTATCTCACGCTGTTCGGCCTCCCAGCGCAGCTGATCGTCGCTCTGATCCTGGCGCTGATGCTGAACCAGCGGGTCCGGGGAGAGGGCCTCTACCGCGCGGCTTTTTACATGCCGGTCTTTC
>NZ_JANWXB010000125.1 GCF_025055495.1 Thermoflexus sp.
AATCGGCCGCACTTCGATCCACCCCAGGGTCAGCACGTCCCCCCCGACCGTCAGCGGGAGGCGCGGAAAGCCCGGCGTTCCGGTCTCATACCAGCCGAGGTTCACCTGATAACGTCCGGCGGGCACAAAGCGGGGGATCAGCAGGCTGCGCCCGACATCGTAGACCTGGCCGGGAGCCCAGCGATCCGTGGGGGGATCCGGCTCCGCGTCCCAGTTGGCCCAGAGCCGTCCGGCCTCATCCACCAGATGGATGAAGAGGGTCCAGCGGCGATCCAGCGGTTGATCCGCTGAGAACTTCAGGTGCCATTGCACGGAACGGCCCGGCTCCACCGCCTCCTGCGCCCAGCCCACCTCGCGCAGCCGGATGCCGTTGGCCCACCGGGCATCCGGCTGGGTCCATCGGGCGGCCGGAACCTTGCGGACCAGATGGAACACGCTGGCCCGATACTCGGGGATGGCGTGGGGGAATTCCGCCTGGAAGTCGATGAGGTGGGTGGCTTGGAGATCCCGCAACCAGCCCTCCCAGTCGACCCGATAAGGGGTGACCCCGATGAACCAGAAGGAAGGCGAGCGATCGATCACCTGGGCGCGCTGGGCTGGGTCGGGCCATTCATAGCTTGAGAAACCACTACGCTCCGTCCACAGGAGGTGCCAGCGGGCCTGGATCAGCACAGGCTCTGAAATGCTCAGAGGCGCAATCGCTGGTTCAATTTCCAGGCCCAAAACGGGTGCGTTGAACAGCGGAAAGCCCGCAATCCCAATAAGGCCGGGCAGAACCCAGAGGGGGAGTATCCCTTTCCATGGGGACCTGAGCATTAGTAAAACGATGAGAGCTAGTAACGGAACCGCGGACATCGCGAAATAGCGGGCGGCGAAGAACGGCCAGCGCAGGGCCAGCAAAGCGCCGATCCCCGACGGCAACCATGCGGCTACGGCCAGAATGTTCCACTCGCGTGATCGTTGAGACCTTCGCAAAGTCAGAAAAGAAACCCCGAAGAGCGCCCCTGCGATCAGCGCCATGGCCTCCGCCAGCCGCCGGTCTACAAAGGGGCCGACCAGCAGGTTGGCCCACAAATGCCATAGCACCTCCCATGGCATCGGGCGCACCGGGATCGCCGCGAGATTTCGCGCCGTGTGCTCCAGGCTTCCCCCATACGCCTGGGCGATCCACCCGCCGAAGGCGGCCATCCACGGGAGGGAGGCCAGGGCACCCACGATCCATCCCCGGGGCCGGCGGATCGCGACCACCAGCCACTGGGTGCCGATCAGAAGGAGCCCGTAGTAGTGGGTGAACATCAGGGCTCCTTGAGCGAGGACCCACGCACCCCATCGGGCGGTCGTGGGACGCCCCAGCAGGCGAAGCCATAGGAACGTCAGCAGCGCGCCCAGGGCGATCACCAGCCCATACATCCTGATCATGACCAACAGAACCAGATAGTATGGGTTGAGCATCAAAGCGGCCACGAGCGCCAGGCCCAGCCGGGGACCGCCCCATTGACGACCCACCTGGAAGGCGAGGGGAAGGGCGGGCAGCCCGAGCAGGACCGAGAACACACGATACGCCCAGGGAGCCTGAAAACCGCCGATCTCCCACCAGCCCTTGACCAGCCAGTAATACAGGGGCGGGTGGCTGTCCCGCATCAGGTTGCGGGCCACCTCCAGCCAGCCATAGGAGCTGACCTGCCAGAGGACATGCTTCTCGTCGAACAGGGCCAGACCCCGCGGGGCCAGGACCAACGCGACCC
>NZ_JANWXB010000212.1 GCF_025055495.1 Thermoflexus sp.
GGGCGTCGATGACGGGGAAGCGAGGCTTGCGGATCTCGGTGACCCGGGTGACCAGTTGGGATTTGGGACGGAAGTTCTGAAGAAGCATTCCTGGGCGCTCTCCTCTCTAAGCCAGGATGACTTCGATGCCGAGGCGACGCAGGGCCGTCACCATTTCGGGGGGCGCGGTAGCATCCGTCACAATCCGGTGCACACTGATGACGGGCGCTAAGAAGGCCGAGGAAACCGCACCGAATTTGGTGTGATCGGCGACCAGGATGACCTCACGGCCCATCCGGAGGATGGCGCGATCGGTGAGGACCTCGGGGAGGTAATCGCTGGTCAGCCCGTGCTCCAGGCTGAGGGCACGGATACCGATGAAGACCTTGTCGGCGCGCAGCTCAGCAAGGGCCTGCTCGGCGATGTGCCCGATGAACGAAAGCTCACTGGGCCGCAATAGCCCTCCAATGCCAATGAGGGTGATGCCCGGCTCGTCTGCCAGGACGTTCATCACGGGCAGGGAGTTAGTGATCACCGTGAGGCCCTGCCGGCCCTTCAGGTGCCGGGCGACGGCAAGGGTGGTGGTGCCGGATCCGAGGAAGATCGTTTCGCCCTCCTGCACCAGGGCGGCAGCGGCCCGGCCGATGCGCTGCTTTTCCACAAATTGTTCCTGCTCCCGTTGCAGCAACGGCGGCTCCGGGGGCGCCCGCCGCACGAACACCGCGCCGCCGTGCACCCGCATCACCTTGCCCTCTTCCGCGAGGACTTCCAGATCGCGCCGGGCGGTAGCCTCGCTCACGCCGAAGCGCTTCCGGATCTCGGAGGTGGAAATCCGGCCGCTGCGCGCGATCCACTCCAACAGCTGCTGACGCCGTTCGTAACTGGAGAGGGCCCGCGATTCCTTCATAATCAATCATAATCGATCAGGATCAATCAACATGATAATCGATCCGGATCGATTGTCAAGTTTTTGTGAACCGCGTTTAAAGGCTCGGCGATGCTACAGCGAAGCCCTCTTCGTTGTCCCTTTTCCCTTCCACACCCCTTGCCTGTTCCCTCCATCGTCGGGAAAGGGCGCTGTTGAAGCCTAAATCCAACCGGGGCCTCTTCAATCTGAAAGCTGATGATTAGTTCACAACAGCGTGTTGTGGAGGGTTAGACCAAGCGCCCGGAGAGCCTGACTCTCTACCCTATCAGCGGCGAGCTTCCGCCGGTCAGGCTATAATAGATATCAACAGCGCTCTAAGGTTCCATCGGGCGTCTTTGCCCTTTCGGACTTAAAGAACGGGCACTCACGTGCCCGACGACGAACAAAAGACCACCGTTTGTAGTCGGGCATGAGGCGAAACGGAGTGCCCGCCCTAAGCGTTCTCAAAGAGGATGGGGCCATTCCACCTCATCCGGCCGGCTCCCAACGGTGTGATTCCCGGGAATATCCTTGGGATAGAGGGCCGAAGGCTCCCGGTCCCTATCCCGAACCCACAAACATGTCCAACAATTGAAAACGGCGAGGAAGGGGAAGAGTAGGCCGGAGCGGCGCCGCCAGAGCGGCGGGGCCAGGGGCTGAGAGCCTCGCTCGGCGACCGTCGGCTGAAGTTCGCCCCGGAGCCGGAGCGGCGAACCGGATCGCTTTTCCTCCAGGTCCGCAGTAGTCGCTCCCGGAGGGCCCGCCGTTATCCGGGCCGCCCATGGGAAGATGCAACCATGGGCCCATGAGAGGGTCTGGGGAGGAGGCGCCCAGGCCAAGCAGGGTGGTACCGCGGGGGATCCCACGCCCTCGTCCCTGGTGGGGATGAGGGCGCGATTCTTTCATGAGGACTTGTATCGACTTACACTGGGAAAAGCATCCGGGCAGGGAGGGACCTCACAGGATCCCCTCCCATCCTCTTTCCCCCTCTCTCCCTTAGCGAAAGCCGGGAAACGGGAAAGAGGAGGGACGAAGACTTCAGGTGGCGGTGAAGAGGGCTAAAGGCCCACTGCATCGTCCCGGAAACCCCCAAGTCAGAAATCAAAGGGGAATTCGATGTTTTGCGGATCGGTGAGGCCGCCCGATTCGGCCTCACTGGAACTTTCCTGCCGATTCATTCCAGGAGGAAGCGACAGGATGATCACTACAGATGAGCTGGAGCGACTGCAAGAGGAGGCATTGCGGGCTCTGGAGGCCCTGGATTCCGAGGAGGCGCTCCGGGCATGGCATGCCGGTTACCTGGGACGGCGGAGCCGGTTGATGGAGACGTTCGCCATGCTGGGGACGTTGCCGAAGGATCAGCGGCCGATTATCGGGCGCCGGGCCAACGAGGTGAAAGAGGCCCTCGAGGCCGCCTATGCCGCCCGCCTGGAAGCGGTCCGTCAGGCCGCCCTGCGCCGGGAGCTGGAGGCCCCGCCCCTGGACATCACCCTGCCCGGCCGCCCGGTCCGCGCCGGCCGGCTCCACCCGGCCACCCAAACCCTGCGGGAGATCGTGGCGATCTTCGCCGAGATGGGCTTCCAGGTCTTCACCAGCCGCGACGTGGAGACCGATGAGTACAATTTCCAGCTGCTGAACATCCCGCCTCATCACCCGGCCCGGGATATGTGGAGCACCTTCTATACGGACCGGGAGGGCGTGATCCTGCGCACCCATACCTCGCCGGGCCAGATCCACGCGATGCGGGCCTTCTGCCCGGATCCGGTGCGGGTGATCCTCCCCGGGATGTGTTACCGTTACGAGCAGATCACCGCCCGCTCCGAGATCATGTTCCATCAGGTGGAAGGGCTGGCGGTCGGCGCTCGGGTGACGATGAGCGATCTCAAAGGCACGCTGGCGGACTTCGCCCGGCGGATGTTCGGGCCGGAGCGCCGGGTCCGCTTCCGCCCCTCCTATTTCCCCTTCACGGAGCCCAGCGTGGAGGTGGACATCGACTGCATCCTGTGCGAGGGGCGCGGCTGCCGGGTGTGCAAATTCACGGGGTGGCTGGAGATCGCCGGGGCGGGGATGGTGCACCCGACCGTGCTGGAGAACGGCGGCTACGACCCGCGCCGCTTCACCGGCTTCGCCTTCGGCATGGGACCACAACGGATCACGATGCTCAAACATCGCATCGATGACATTCGATATTTCTGGTCCAACGACCTGCGCTTCCTGGAGCAATTCGGATGAGGATCCACCGGGTTTCCCCGGAAGAAAAGGGGCGGATCATCGAGCTCCTGAGCGCGGCCCTGGCCGCGGAGCCCGACGTGGTCTTCGCCTATCTTCACGGATCCTTCGTCGAGGCCGAGGGCTTCCGGGATATCGACGTGGCGGTCTTCCTCGATCCGCTCCCGGAAAGGCTCTGGCGTCGGGAGGGGGAGCTGGCGGACCAACTGGAAAGGGCCCTGCGCGATGCTGGCTTCTCTTTCCCCATAGACGTCCAGGCGCTCAACGAGGCACCGCCCGCCTTCCGGGCCGCGGCCATCCGACCCCGGCAGATCCCCTTCTGCCGGGACGAGGATCGACGGTCCGAGTTCGAGGCCGCCACGTGGTCGGAATACGCGGACGTCCGCCGCCTGCACGAAGCGTATCTGCGCGATGTGCTTTCTTTATGATCCATTATCGAAACGATCGAATGCGCTCGCTGATCTCTTCGCTGCTCGAAAGCCGGGACCGCCTGGCCTCATTGGCCCGGATGAGCTTGGAGGAGTTCATGGAGGATCCCCATCGTGCCGGAAGCGCCCGCTATCATTGGATCGTGACAGCCGAGGCGGTGGTGGATATCGCGCATCATCTGATCGCCCAGAATCGGTGGCGAACTCCAGAAACGTATAGCGAAGCAGTTCAGATCCTGGAGGGGCATCAAATCGTCTCGAAGGAGCTGACCCAGCGCTTGCAGGGATGGATTCGCCTTCGGAATCGCCCAGTTCATCGTTATTGGGAAACGGATGACCGGGCGGTTTTCGAAGCGCTCCCGGAGGCCTTGCGGGATATTAAGGATTTCATCCGCGCGATCGGAGCATCTACGGGGCTCTCCCCCTCCCATCCGCAGCAGGGCCCTTGAGCGCCCAACCCAGCACGTCCCGCACGTCCTTCCTGAAACGCTGGAGCGGGGCGCTCCGTGTTGTGCGCTGTTGCGGAGGGGTCTTCCATCGATCGCTTCATCCATCCTCGCCGGAGGGATGCGAGATGCGGGTTCCACTGCGCTGGTTGCAGGAATATGTGCCGGTCGATCTCTCGCCGGAGGAGCTGGCGGAACGGCTGACGATGGCCGGCCTGGAGGTGACCGCCATCGAGCGCTTCGGGATCCCCGGCGCTGCCCTGGAATGGGACCGGGAGCGCATCGTCGTCGGGCAGATCCTCCAGATCGATCGCCACCCCAACGCCGATCGCCTGCTCCTAGCCACGGTGGACTACGGCCGAGGGGAGCCGAAGACAGTGGTCACCGGCGCCCCCAACCTTTTCCCCTTTCGGGAGCGCCCCCTGGAACGGCCGCTGAAGGTGGCCTTCGCTCTGGAGGGCGCGACGCTCTACGACGGCCACCAGCCGGGGTGGGTCAAGATGACCCTTCAGGGACGAGCCATTCGGGGGATCTACTCGGATGCCATGGTCTGCTCGGAGAAAGAACTGGGGATCTCCGAGGATCATGAGGGGATCATCCTGCTGGACCCGGAGGCCCCGGTGGGGATGCCGCTGGCCGATTACATGGGCGATGTGGTCCTGGATATCGATCTCACGCCCAACCTGGCTCATGCCTTCTCGATCATCGGGATCGCCCGCGAGGTCGCCGCCCTCACCGGCCGACGCCTCCGCTATCCCTCCACCGCGGTGAAGGCCCTGGGCCCAGCCATCCGCCGCCTCGCCGCCGTTCGCATCGAGGACCCGGAAGGCTGTCCACGGTATTCGGCTATGGTCATCCAGCAGGTGCAGGTCCGCCCTTCCCCCTACTGGATGCAATGGCGGCTGCGGCTTTGTGGGCTGCGCCCCATTAACAACATCGTGGACATCACCAACTACGTGATGCTGGAATGGGGCCAGCCACTCCACGCCTTCGATTACGACCGGCTGGTCGAACGCGCTGGCGGCCGCCGGCCCACCATCATCGTCCGCCGCGCCCGGCCCGGCGAGCGCCTCCGCACCCTGGACGGGATCGAGCGAACGCTGGATCCGGAGGATCTGCTGATCTGCGATGAGGCCGGGCCCATCGCCATCGCCGGGGTGATGGGCGGAGCGGAGACGGAGGTCACCGAAGCCACCCGCACCGTGCTGCTGGAATCGGCGAATTTCGATTTCATCTCTATCCGCCGCACCGTCACCCGCCACCGGCTGCCCAGCGAGGCCAGCGCCCGCTTCGGCCGGGGGATCCACCCTGCCCTGACCGTGCCGGCCGCCCGACGGGCGGCCGCCTTGATGCAGCGGCTGGCGGGAGGCCGGGTGGCTCAGGGGATCGCCGACGCTTATGTGCGGAAAGCCCGTCGCGTGACGATCTCTCTCTCCGTCGAGGCGGTGGAGCGGGTCCTGGGCTTCTCGATCCCGCCCCGCCAGATCGAGCGGATCCTCCGTTCCCTGGAATTCCAGATGGAGCCGATCGCGCCCTCGCGCCGCCGGGGCCGTCGTCCGCCGCCGCCCACGGCCTGGCGGGTGACGGTGCCCGATCACCGGCTGGACTGTAGCCGACCGGAAGACCTCATCGAGGAGATCGCCCGGATCTGGGGCTACGATCGGATCCCCGAGACCCGGCTGCGGGACCCCCTGCCGCCGCAGCGAGGGAACCCCGCCTGGATCTTCGAGGAACGGGTGCGGGACATCCTGGTCGCCTGCGGGCTACAGGAGGTGATCACCTATTCCCTGATCCATCCGGACGACGAAGCCCGCCTGACCCCGCCCGATATGGTGAACCCTTACACGGCCATCGAGTATATCCGCCTGATCAACCCGATCAGCGAGGAGCGCACAGTGCTCCGTCACACGCTGCTCCCGGGTTTGCTACGCACCCTGGCTGACAACCTGCGGTTCCGGGAGCGCGTCGCCCTCTTCGAAGTGGGGAAGGTCTTCCTGCCGGTCCCTAACGCCGCGTTGCCGGAGGAACCGCGGCGCGTGGGCCTGGCCCTCACCGGGCCCCGGGATCCCTCCTCGTGGCTGCCCGTGGATCGCGCGCCGATGGATTTCTTCGACCTGAAAGGGATCGTGGAGACCCTGCTGGAACGGCTCCACATCCCTGAGGTCACCTTCGAGCGAGCCGAACATCCGACGTTGCATCCGGGCCGCGGGGCGGAGGTGAAGGCGGCAGGGCGTTCCATCGGGATTCTGGGGGAGTTGCATCCGCTGGTGCGCCGGGCGTGGGAGCTGCCAGACCAACCGGTGCTGGTGGCAGAGCTGGATCTGGAGGCGCTGCAGACGCTGACGCCGATGGCCCACACCTTCGAGGCCGTGCCGCGAGTGCCTCCGGTCGTGGAGGATCTGGCCTTCGTCGTCCCGGAGGGCGTGCCAGCCGCGGTCCTGGCGGCCGTGCTCCGAGAAGCGGGCGCCCCGCTCGTGCGCAAGGTGCGGCTCTTCGATGTCTATCAGGGAGATCCCATCCCGCCCGGCCATCGAAGTCTGGCGTTCACGGTGTTCTACCAGGCGGAGGACCGCACCCTCACCGATCGGGAGGTGGCGGGATTGCGGGAGCGGCTGATCCGCGCGGCAGCGGAGCGCTGCGGGGCAATGGTCCGGCAACGAGAAGAATAAACCCATCCACTCCCAAACGGAAATGTCCCCTTCCCTGCGGCCCAGGGCCGCAGGGAAGGGGAGATCGGGGAAAGGGTCACCGGTCCAGCGACTCAACCAGCGGTAAAAGCCCCACTGCCTTCCCAAACCGGGGATCAGTCGGCCCGAACGGAGGATTCAGAGGGCCAGGTGAAGCAGATCGAGTGGGATCGCCCCAGCCCCAAAACCCCTTTCCGAGTATGGAACGGCATACCGTTCCTGGACGAGGAAGGGGAAAGGAGGAATGGCCGAAGATGGAAGAAGAGCGCTGGCTTCGCTACGATCGACAGATGCGGCTGGACGGCTGGGGGATGGCGGGTCAAGAGCGACTGGCCCAGGCGCGTGTCGCGATTGTGGGCGCGGGAGGGCTCGGCTGCCCGGCTGCCCTCTACCTGGCCGCGGCCGGTGTAGGCACCCTCAAGCTGATCGACAGCGAGACGGTGGAACTCACCAATCTGAACCGCCAGATCCTCTACTGGAGCGAGGATATCGGCCGGCCCAAGGTCTGTTCCGCGGCGGAAAAGCTACAGCGATTGAACCCCCTGATTCGGATTGAACCGATCGAAGCGCGCCTGACCTCAGAGAATGTGGAAGCGCTGCTGGGGGACGTCGAGATCATCGTCGATGCGCTGGACAATTTTGAGACCCGGCTCATCTTAAACGATTACGCGGTTCGATCGCGCAAGCCGCTGGTGCATGGGGCCATCTGGGGATGGGAGGGTCGGGCGATGACCGTTCTGGCTCCTCAGACCGCCTGTCTTCGCTGCCTCTTCGAGGCTGGGCCGCCGCCAGGGGTTTTCCCGGTCGTGGGAACCACCCCGGGGCTGATCGCCATGATCCAGACGACGGAGGTGTTGAAACTCCTGTTGGGCCTCGGCGAACCTCTGTTCAATCGCTATCTCATCTACGATGGACTGACCATGGAGATGCGGGTCCTCCACGTCCGCCCCCGATCCGATTGTCCGACCTGCAGGATCCTGCGCACAGAGGAATAACGCCATGGGCAACTTCAGGCGACAAGTCCGATCCAAGCGCCCTCGGGAGGGAAGCGGGCCAGGCCCCTTCCCAGGGCCCCTGGGGCCCTGGGAAGGGGGGAAG
>NZ_JANWXB010000333.1 GCF_025055495.1 Thermoflexus sp.
GGTTCAAAAACAGCCAGTCATAGCTCCAGGTTGTGGAAGGGGGGAACAGCCACACCGGCTCCCGGGCCAGGAGATGGCCGGCATATCGGATCTCCACCCATCGCAGGGCCGGCCATCCTCCTCGGAGCTCTGGGCTCACCCACGTCTCCACACTCCACACGGACCCACCCCTCGCGCCCTCTGGGACCCGGTAAGCCCGCTGGAGCGGGAGCGGGCCCTCCGGCGCGACCAGGACCACCTCCCACGCGGAGAAGGGGACGGGCTCCCGGGCCCGCCATTCCACCTGCACCCAGATCCGCCAGCCTTCCGCGGAGGGGCGGACGATGACCTCAGGCGGCTGCATCTCCACGATGCCGATGGATCGAGCGCCCCAGAGGGCCGACCCCAGAATCGGCCGCACTTCGATCCACCCCAGGGTCAGCACGTCCCCCCCGACCGTCAGCGGGAGGCGCGGAAAGCCCGGCGTTCCGGTCTCATACCAGCCGAGGTTCACCTGATAACGTCCGGCGGGCACGAAGCGAGGGATCAACAGGCTCCGCCCGACGTCGTAGACCTGACCGGGAACCCAGCGATCCGTGGGGGGATCCGGCTCCGCATCCCAGTTGACCCAGAGCCGTCCGGCCTCGTCCACCAGATGGATGAAGAGGGTCCATCGGCGATCCAGCGGTTGATCGGCTGAGAACTTCAGATGCCATTGCGCAGAACGGCCCGGCTCCACCGCCTCCTGCGCCCAGCCCACCTCGTGCAGCCGGATGCCGTTGGCCCACCGGGCATCCGGCTGGGTCCATCGGGCGGCTGGGACCTTGCGGACCAGATGGAACACGCTGGCCTGATGTTCGGGGATCGCATGGGGGAACTCCGCCTGGAAGTCGATGAGGTGAGTGGCCTGAAGATCCCGTAGCCAACCCTCCCAGTGGGCGCGGTAAAGGGTGACCCCGATGAACCAGAAAGAGGGCGAGCGATCGACCACCTGGGCGCGCTGCGCCGGGTCGGGCCAAGCATAGGAAAAGGTTGAGAGGAAATGCCATGGGGCTTGAACCAGGGCGGGCTCGGAGATCGTGAGGGATCGGAGGGTGTTCTCCGCTTCACCCACTAGGCCCAGCGGCATGGTCAGCAACGGAAAGCCGGCGATCCCGACCAGGCCCGGCAGGAGCAAAGCGATGAACGCCGGCCTCCAGCGAGCGCGCAACATCACGGCGGCGATGAGGGCCACCAGGGGGACCACGGACATCGCGAAATAGCGGGCGGCGAAGAACGGCCAGCGTAGAGCCAGCAAGGCACCGATCGCTGGCGGCAACCCTGCAGCCACCGCTATGAACTGCCACTTGCGCAGCCGTGGAGACCTTCTCGCGGCAAGAAGGGAACCCCCTAGGAGGGCCGCCCCGATTAGCGCCACGGCTTTCGCCGCCCGCCCATCCGCCAGAGGGCCGACCAGCAGGTTGGCCCACAGATGCCACACCACCTCCCACGGCGTCGGGCGCACCGGGATGGCAGAGAGCGACCGCACGGTATGCTCCAGGCTTCCCCCATACGCCTGGGCGATCCACCCGCCGAAGGCGGCCATCCACGGGAGGGAGGCCAAGGCGCCAACGATCCATCCCCGGGGCCGGCGGATCGCGACCACCAGCCACTGGGCGCCGATCAGCAGGAGCCCGTAATAATGCGTGAACATCAGAGCGCCCTGAGCGACTGACCAAGCCGCCCAGCGGGCAGCCGTCGGGCGTTCCAACAGGCGAAGCCACAGGAATGTTGACAGCGCCCCCAGGGCGATCACCAGCCCATACATCCGGATCAGGACTAACAGAAACAAATACAAGGGGTTGAGCATCAGGGCGGCTGCAAGCGCTAAGCCCAGCCGAGCCCCTCCTACAAGCCGGCCGACCTGAAAAGCCAAAGGGATGGCAGGCAGCCCGAGCAGGACCGAGAACACGCGATAGGTCCAGGGATGATGGAAGCCACCGATCTCCCACCAGCCCTTGGCCAGCCAGTAATACAGGGGCGGGTGGCTGTCCCGCATCAGGTTGCGGGCCACCTCCAGCCAGCCATAGGAGCTGACCTGCCAGAGGACATGCTTCTCGTCGAACAGGGCCAGACCCCGCGGGGCCAGGACCAACGCGACCC
>NZ_JANWXB010000224.1 GCF_025055495.1 Thermoflexus sp.
CGGATGGGCTGCGAGGGCCCGCGCGATCTCCACCTTGCGCTGTTCACCATAAGGCAGATTTTTGGCCAGTTCGTCCGGCGAGGCTCGCAACCCCACAAATCGAATCAGCCGCAGCGCTTCCTCCCGCAACTGCCGTTCCTCGGCTCGAAACCGAGGAGTTCGGAACAGGATGTCCACCGGATTCGCCCGGAAACGGGTATGCATGCCGACCAGGATGTTTTCGATCACCGTCATATTCCCGAACAGGCGGATATTTTGAAAGGTGCGCGAGATACCTCGCGCAGTGATTTGGTCCGGCCGGAGCCCAACCAGAGACCTCCCCACGAAAAGGATCTCCCCCTCGTCCGGTTTGTAAATCCCAGTGATGAGGTTGAAGAGCGTGGTCTTCCCCGCCCCGTTAGGCCCAATGATACTAACAATCCGTCCTGCTTCCAGCGTGAAATCCACTCGATTAACCGCAACCAGCCCACCAAACCGCTTGGTGAGCTTCCTTAATTCCAACAAGTTGGCCATTCCTAATGCCTCCTGGCACTTCTATGAGGATTTCTCGCGAAGATTGCTTGCACATGCTATAAAGCGGGAAAATTCGTTTTCGCAGGATGGAGGCCGCCAAAGGCGGCCTCCATCCTGCGAAAAATTCCTTCGGAAAGAATCCTCACCATGGGCTGGAGCGATTATCAGGGGACCTTTGGTTGATCGAAATTTCAATCCCTGGCCGGTTTGACCTCCGGCGCTGGGATCACCGGCGGAAGTTCCTTCTCCGCCTCCACCGGCAATCGCTCCAGCTCAGCCGCCTCCTCCCGGCCCAGAGCCTCGGCCAGCTCCATCCGATGGCGTCGCTCCGGGATGAGGCCCTGGGGTCGCAGGATCATCATCAGGATCAGGAGGATCCCGAAGACCAGCCGCTCATACTTAGCGGGCTCCAGTTGGGTCGGCCACTGGCTCAGCGGGAAGTCGATCACCGGGATCACCACCCCGGCCTGGCGCAACTTGTTCAGCATGAGCGACAAGCCTTTCAGGATCTGGAGGTTGAGGATGGTCACCACGGTGGCTCCCACGATGGCGCCGGGAATGCTCCCCATGCCCCCAACGATCACCATGACCAGGACCCCGATGGATTCCATAAAGGTGAAGCTTTCGGGGTTGATGAAATATTGCTTCGCAGCGAAGATCATCCCCATCGCCCCTGCAAAGGAGGCACCGGTGGCGAAGGCCGCCAGCTTCATCCGCACCAGAGGGATCCCCATCGCTTGAGCCGCCAGCTCATCCTCCCGAATCGCCGTCCATGCCCGCCCCACCCACGAGTTTTCGAGGCGCCGGGCCAGCCAGATGGCAAAACCGATCACCAGAAGGACCAGGAAGTAGAAATACAGCGCATACAGCGTGGGATCATCCAGTTGGATCCCCAGCGCGCTTAACCACGGCTTGAAGAACAGGGGGGGACGTTGCACCGGTCGAATCCCTTGGGGACCGTTCGTCAGGTTGATCGGCTTGTCCAGGTTGTTAACGATCACGCGGATCACTTCGCCAAAGGCCAAGGTCACAATGGCCAGATAATCCCCTCGCAATCGCAACACCGGCAGTCCCAGCAGGATCCCGGTGAGAGCGGCCACCCCCACAGCCAGGAACAGGAAGAGGAAAAACCACTCCGGCTCCAGCGGGAAGCGGTCTGTCCCGAAGGCGATGTTGGCCTGAGGAGAGCCGAAGATCGCCCATAGATAGGCTCCGACGGCATAAAATGCCACATATCCCAGGTCCAGCAACCCCGCGAAGCCCACCACGATGTTCAGCCCCAAAGCCATGGCGGCGAAAATCCCCACCTGGGTGGCTACTTCCAGGAGGAAGGTGTTCCGAATCCCCAGGAAGGGGAGCAGCACCAGCAGGATGCTCAGGCCCAGGATCCCCTTCACCACTCCCGCGAGCGGCGCATAGTAGATCAGGAGGAGAGAGCCCAAGAACGCTGCGAAGGCGAGAGCAGAGACCAGGGGATACCACACTGCATCCCGCAATCCGGGCTGGTTCAACCAGTTCATCAGGAGGAGGGCGGCCAGAATGTAAATCAGCACACCCACCAGATATAGCGATCGACCATTCTGAACCCGTTCGATCCACGCTTTGGCCTTCGCGCTGATCATCCGGCACCTCGTTTCGCGACAAATCAATCTTCCACAGGCTTCTATGGGGAGGGCCCTTTTCTCCCCTCTATGGCCCCGCAGGCGATAAGTTCAGCGAATCATGAGTTACCCCCCTCGAGGGTTTTTGGAACTGGGCAAGCCCCCTTTGATGGCCCGCTCAGTTCAAAAACTCTTATTTCCCCTTCCCTGTGGCCCTGCGGCGATGGGAAGTGGGGAAAGGGGGGAGGAGCTTACCCCATGCAGGCATCTATCAGGCCCAAACTGTAATCGGCCGAGGTTTGCAACAGAACCCATCATGCCTTCTGGCCCACCATCTCGCCCAGCAAGCCTGTCGGCCGGAACATTAAGATTAGGATCAAGATCAGGAATGCGAAGATATCCTTATATTCAGCACCGAAGGCCCCGCCGGTGAACTGGGAGAGATAGGCACCGGCAAACCCCTCCAGGACTCCCAGGACGATCCCGCCCAGCATCGCCCCGGTGATGTTGCCGATGCCGCCCAGCACCGCCGCGGTGAAGGCTTTGATCCCGGGGATGAACCCCACATACGGATCAATTCGGCCGACCCGGATCCCGAACAGCACGCCGGTTGCTCCGCCCAGGGCCCCCCCGATGAGAAAGGTCAACATGATGATCCGATCGACGTTCACCCCCATCAAGGCCGCTGTTGGACGGTCCTGGGCTACGGCCCGGATCGCCCGGCCCAGCCGGGTGGCATTCACCACAAAGTTCAATCCGGTTAACATCACCAGAGAAGCGATGATGATGAAGATCACCTTGGCCTGGATCTGCATCTGGACCGGCTGGCCGGCGAACGTGAAGGTGGCCAGCGGGATCTGCTGATTCAAAACGGGGAAGGAAGGATAATTGCGATAGAAGGCGTTATTCAGCAACCCCTCGATCGCCCGCACAGCGTCCTGAAGGAAGAATGAGACCCCAATCGCTGAAATCAGAGGAACCAGACGGGGCGCTCCGCGCAACGGCCGGTAGGCGATCCGTTCAATCGCTACCGCCAGGAGACCACTGCCCATCATCCCCGCCGCCACCGCCAGCAGGATCCCCGCCATGATCAGCATCAGCGGCGCGGTTGAGGGGATGGCGAGGGCCAGCATGATCTCAACGCCAATGAAGGCCCCGACCATGAAGATCTCACTGTGCGCAAAGTTGATGAATTGCAACACCCCGTAGACCATCGTATAGCCCAGGGCGATCATGGCGTAGAGGAAACCGATCACCAGCCCATCGATGGCCACCTGGGGAAGCGTGCGGATCACGAACTGGAGAAGGGTCATCCCGCCGGCAACGGGGCGATTAAAGAGGGCAGCAAGGATCAGAACCGTGGATCCAATAACCGCCAAGCTGATCGCCACGAAGACGACCAGCTGGATCAGAGGAACAATCATGGCCCGGTAAAGAACAGATTGTGAAATCGCCCTGCGCATTCCGAATCGCTCGATTATAGGATTTTTCCACCCTATAACCCTACCGTGATCTGCGATCTCCCCACGGGGATTTTGGAGACCATAGGGATGTGGCGTTGATGGCCTCTTCACGGATCTTCTCCTCCCGAGGCCAAGAGGCTTCGAGAGGAGAGGTATTCACGAGTAGGAGTTACCTCGTTGGGAGCGCAATGGCCAGAAGCTGGACAAAACGGGGCGGGAAAGGGCAGATCCCCCTTCCCGCCCCGCAGAAGCCCCTTCACTTGACCCCGCAGGCTGCCTTCAGCTCCGGCGTGAGCGGCGGCGGCGACAGCTCCAGGGTCTTCACCAGCTCGTTCTTGCCCCAGTCCTCCGGCTTCCCGGAGATCACCTTCAGCACGAAATACTTGGCCTTGACCGGGTCGCCCCGCTCATCGAAGGTGATCACGCCGGTGATCCCCTGGAAATCCTTGGT
>NZ_JANWXB010000030.1 GCF_025055495.1 Thermoflexus sp.
GCCTTCGGCGGCCTTCCCGGCCCCAAAACATTCTTTATTCTTCCCTCCCCACGGTCCTTTGGGCCGTGGGGAGGGAAGAGACGGGGAGTAGGGCGGACCATCCCCCCGTTGTGCAACGAGTCTATTGTGAGCCCCATTCGCATGGACACGGTGAGCCCTTATCGGGGGATTCCATGAAGCCCCATTCCCCCCAAACCCCCATAGGGAATCCATCGTTTCCGTAAGCGGCGTCGAATTCACCGCATGAGTTTGCAACAGAGCAACTCTGCCCTATAAAACACCGGATGGAGAACGATGTTACAGCGCGAGGTTTGAGCCAGTGTCTGGAATCCCGCAGCGGAAAGCGGACCATATCCGGATCAACCTGGAAGAGGATGTCAGCTTCGGACAGCTCACCACGGGCTTCGAACGGTTACGCTTCATCCACCGGGCCCTGCCCGAGCTGGACCTTCGGGAGGTGGATCTTTCCACTGCCTTTTTGGGGAAACCTCTGAAAGCCCCGCTGCTGATTTCCTCAATGACCGGCGGCACCGAGGAGGCCGCCCGCATTAACCGGAATCTGGCCGAGGCCGCCCAGGCCTGCGGCATCGCCATGGGATTGGGTTCCATGCGCGCCGTCCTGGAGCACCCGGAGCTGCTGCCCACTTTTCAGGTTCGCCGCTACGCGCCGGATATCCTCCTCTTCGCCAATCTGGGAGCGGTGCAGCTGAATTATGGCTACACAGTGGATCACTGCCGGCGGGCGGTGGAGCTGGTGGAGGCCGACGCCCTGATCCTGCATCTGAACCCGCTGCAGGAAGCCCTTCAGCCGGAGGGAGATACGAACTTCTCGGGGTTGCTGCGGAAGATCGAAGCGGTGTGCAAATCCCTCCCGGTCCCAGTGGTCGTAAAGGAGGTGGGCTGGGGGATCTCGGAGGAGATCGCCCGTCTCCTGGCTGAGGCCGGGGTCTCGGCTATCGATGTGGCGGGTGCGGGGGGGACTTCGTGGAGCCAGGTGGAGATGCATCGGGCACCCGATGAGGCACACCGGCAGGTGGCAGCCGCGTTTCGGGAATGGGGGATCCCCACGGTGGAGGCCCTGCGAATGGCCCGGCGGGGCGCGCCGCATCTCCCCCTCATCGCCAGCGGGGGGATTCGGGACGGGGTGGATGTGGCCAAGGCGCTGGCGCTGGGCGCCTCGCTGGCCGGGATGGCCGGGCCGTTCCTGCGGGCGGCTGTGGCCTCTGGGGAGGCGGTGGTGGAGGCCGTTCGGATCATCACCCACCAGCTACGGATCGCGATGTTCTGCGTGGGAGCTCGAAATCTGGAGGCCCTTCGCTCGGTTCCATTAGTGGAAATCTAGTGCTTTGTCCATTGAGGGTTTTCGGGGGCGGTGCGAGGGCCCAAGTCCCCCCGCACTGCCCCCGGAAGATTTTTTCTCCCCTCTCCCCACGGCCCAGAGGGCCGTGGGGAGAGGGGAGAAAGGGGGGCCATCGCCTTCCGGACTCGCTTTGGTTCCTCAAATCCCCAGTTTATAACTGGACAAAGCACTAGTGTCTTATCCAGGTATGAAAAGGGCCAGGCCCCTCCGATTTGGGGAGAATGCGAACGGCCTTCACACACCTATGCCCCCCATCAGGTCCAGCCGGCGGCACGGGCTCTGAACATGAGTCGAAAATTCATGAGGGCAGTAGTCTTTGTGGGATGCAGGCCGCTGAAGGCCGCTCGCGCCCCACAGAAAACCACCTGTTGAGGCAACGGCATGACTACGTGGGAAGCCTTCTTTAACGAATGGATGCCGCTCCTGGAGGCAGAGATGCGGGCGGCGGTGGGGGGACCTGCTCACCCCTCCGAGCGGCTCTTCTACGGCATGCTTGCCTATCACCTCGGATGGGTGGACGCGCAACTCCAGCCGGCGCGACATGATGCCGGGAAACGCATTCGCCCGATGCTTTGTTTGCTGGCCTGCGCAGCCTGCGGCGGTGATCCCGCTCGGGCGCTGCCGGCGGCAGCGGCGATCGAGCTTCTTCACAATTTCTCCCTGATCCACGATGACATCCAGGACCGCAGCGAGACCCGTCGGGGCCGCCCGACCGTGTGGGCGCTATGGGGGATCGCCCAGGCGATCAACGCCGGCGATGCGCTCTTCACGATCGCCCATCAGGCCCTCTGGCGGCTCCGGGGGCGAGGAGTGCCCGCGGAGCGGATCCTGGAGGTGGCGGAACGCTTTGACGCCGCCTGCCTGATGTTGACTCGGGGGCAGCATTTCGATCTGTCGTTCGAAGAGGCGGAGCGCGTATCGATCGAGGGCTATCTGGAGATGATCCGAGGAAAAACCGCCGCCTTATTGCAGGCGGCCGTAGGGATCGGCGCACGCCTCGCCGATCGCCCCTCCGAGGATCTGGAGGCGTTCGGGGAAGCTCTGGGGCTGGCCTTCCAGATCCAGGATGACCTCCTGGGGATCTGGGGAGATCCCGCGGTGACCGGCAAGTCGGCTGCCGATGATCTGCAAGCGCGCAAGAAGACCCTTCCAGTGATCATCACGATGGAACGAGTCCCTGAGTTTGCGGAACGCTACCGCGATCCACAGACCCCTCTGGAAATCCTGCTCCGGGATCTGGAACGCAGTGGAGCCCGCGCCGAGGCCGAGACCATGGCTGCCGTTTTCACCCAACAGGCTATGGCCGCCCTGGAACGCGCCGGGCTACGAAATCCATATGGAGAGGCCCTGCGAGATCTCGCCCGGGCGCTGCTTTCCCGAACGCGATAGCACTACCCCGATCCCGAAAACTCCCGGAACGCTCGTTTCTCCTCCCTCCCCGCAGCCCAAAGGGCCACGGGGAGGGAGGAGAAACGGGGAGAGAGGTCATCGATATCCCCGCTGATCCCCGTTCTCAAAGTTCTCATTAGTCCAGGATCCAGGGATAAAAGCAACGGTGGACTTGAAAACCCGGCTAAAAGCCTATGCTCAGGACCTCGGATTCGACCTCATAGGAGTGGCCCAGGCCGGACCCACTCCTTCCGCAGATCGATATGAGGAATGGGTTCGAGCCGGTCGTGCGGCGACTATGACTTACCTCACTCGCCCTGAGGCCATCGAGAAACGCCGGGACTTGCGCAACCTCTGGCCGGAAGCCCGTTCGATCATCGTCGTGGCGATGAATTACTACGCCGGGGGACCTCCCTCGCCAGATGATCGGCCCCGCGGCCGGGTGGCCCGCTACGCCTGGGGGGAGGACTACCATGAGGTCATCGCGGAGCGTCTCCGCGCCCTATTGAAGTTCCTGAACCAGGAAGCCGGCCGGCCCGTCCAGGGAAAAATTTACGTGGACACCGGGCCCGTGCTGGAGCGGGCCTGGGCCGTGCAGGCTGGGTTGGGATGGATCGGGAAGAACAGCATGTTGATTCATCCCCGCCTCGGATCCTATCTGTTTCTCGGCGTCCTCCTGGTGGATCTCGATCTGAAGCCTGATCCGCCCTTCCCCTTCGATCATTGCGGGACATGCACTCGATGCATCGATGCGTGCCCGACGGGCTGCATCCGGCCGGATCGCACCCTGGAGGCGGAGCGTTGCCTCTCGTATCTGACGATCGAGCGGCGGGAGGAGATCCCGGAGGATTTGCGCCCGGCGATGGGGGACTGGCTGTTCGGTTGCGACATCTGCCAGGAGGTATGCCCCTGGAACCAACGGTTCGCCCGGCCGACCCAGGAGCCGGCTTTTCAGCCCCGCGAGGGGATCGCACGGATGCTGCTGGAGGAGGTGCTACAAATGGACGAGGCGACGTTCCGGGCCCGGTTCCGCCGCAGCGCCATCCGTCGCGCCAAATGGCGAGGGCTGGTGCGCAATGCCCTGGTGGTCGCCGGGAACTTGCGAGCGAAGGCATTGAAGGCCTGGATCCAGCGCTGGCGAGAACACGAGGATCCGATGCTCCAGGAGCACGCGGAGTGGGCCATGGGGCACCTCTGAACGCCCGGTGCCTGAGGTTTGGGGGCGGAGCGGAGTTCCCTCAGCAGCTTGCCCGGTGCGCCATGCGTGTTCATTCGGAGGTTTCCGACTCCTTTTCCACGCCGTAAAACGGCGCGGGAAAGGAGGATCATCCTCCCGCTGGAACAGGATATTGACACAGCGTTCCGTTCCAGGATAGAATGGCCTCGAATCTTTCCGGGGAACGGGATGCGGAAGGCCCTCTGAACCCCTAAAGAGCCTGGATCCCACAACCCCACAAAGGAGGGAAGCGATGACGCACATCATCACCAGCCTGTGTCTGCGCGATGGTGCGTGCGCTCAGGTCTGCCCGGTCGAGTGCATCGTCCCCGGCAAGCCTGAAGATCAATGGCCCTGGTATTACATCGACCCCGACACCTGCATCGACTGCGGTGCCTGCGTCCCCGAGTGTCCGTATGAAGCCATCTTCCCTGAAGACGAGGTCCCCGA
>NZ_JANWXB010000040.1 GCF_025055495.1 Thermoflexus sp.
AAAGTGGACAAAGCACTAGGGTGATCCGGGGTCACGTCGTTGAAAGCCCGTTCGTTCGGAACGGCTTCTCGAAGGAAGTTCGCTGGGCTCTCCCGATCTGGGAACAAGAGGGCTGGCCGGGTGGGATGAAGCGGTGAGGAGGCTTCGCCTTTAAAACCGCCTGACGGCTATGCGGTAGGCGCCAGGTATCATAGACCGGAGGCATGCCGATGCAGGTGGAGATCGTCATCGCCGGGTTCGGCGGGCAAGGGATCCTGTTCGCGGGCCAGGTCCTCGCCCACGCCGCGATGGAGGCGGGGAAGAACGTGACCTGGTTCCCCTCGTATGGGCCGGAGATGCGAGGGGGGACCGCGAACTGCACGGTGATCATTTCGGATGAGGAGATCGGTTCGCCGCTGGTGCGCCACCCGCGCGCCGCGATCGTGATGAACCGGCCTTCGCTGGATAAATACGAGCCCCTGGTGCAGCCCGGGGGCCTCCTGGTGGTGAACGCCTCGATGGCGGGGCGGTCGGTCGAGCGAACGGACGTGGAGGTGGTGGCGCTTCCGGCCAGTGAGATCGCGGAGGCCCTAGGGGATCGGCGCCTGGCGAATATGGTGATGGTCGGCGCGTTGCTGGCCCGGCTCCCGGTGCTATCGCTGGAGCAGGTGGAAGGCGCCCTGCAGGAGCGCATGCCCAGCCGCCACCGGCACCTGATGGAGCGGAACATCCTCGCCCTGCGGGAAGGCGCCCGCGCCGCCCAGATCGCCTTCGTGCCCGCTGTGTCCCGCTAAACTTAGGCCCCGGAGGGTCCTCAGGTTTTCCTTCGCTCGGCCCGGGGCCCGGCCCCATTCCGATGCGATCAGGGTTACGCCGTTCGCTTCGTCAGGGGGCCTTGGGCTTGAATTCCCCCACTCCCCCGGGCCTCTTCCGGCTAAAATATCCGTGGGGGCTGAGTCGGGTTGGGCGAGGGCCCGGCTCTGCCTTCTCTTCTCGCCGCGGATCGGAGGGCCGGGAGAGGACAAGGTGCCGCTCATGGAGCGAATCCCGGCGGAACCAGTCGCTGGTGGCTTGTCTGGAGTTCCGTTTCAAATCCCCGTCGATGCCGCCCATCGCCCCGCCCTGAACCGAGATGAGCGCGAAAGGAAAAGGAAGACAGGATGCTCCGCAGCGGCCGGATCGCCCCCGCGGGCATAGCGCTGGTGTGGATCGCCCACCTGGCCTTCTGTCAGCGAGGGCCGGCGGGCCCGGCGCTTGCCCCGATGACAGCTTCCCCCTCTCCGGCCGTGGAACGGCCGCTGTTCCTTCCGACCCCCACCGAGCCACCGCTTCAACCCGTCCTCCTCTTCCAGTGGGGCTTCCACGACCATCCCCTCCGGATGGCCTGGTCCCCCCGCCGTTCCTGGCTGGCCCTGGCCTCCTCCGACCGCCTTTACGTCTACCACTTCCCCTCCCTCCGCTTGTTGGCGTTTTTCGCGGTGGAGGAGCGGTTGCGGGAGCTGGCCTTCGCCGCGGATGGGGTGACCCTCGTCGGTCGCACGGAGGGCGGAACCCTCAGGGCGTGGGAGATCCCCTCCCGCCGCGAGCGTTGGTCCCGGATCGAGCCGCTGGGCCTCGGCCTGGCGACGGCCCCGAGCGCCCCCTGGCTGGCCACCGGCCACGAGGAAGGCTTCGTCCGCCTTCTTGATCTGATGACCGGAGAGGGGATCAGGTGGCTTCCGGGTAGCGTCCCCAGTTCGTTTTCCCCCGATGGGAGGCGGCTGATCACGTGCTCGAGGCCGGCGGGATCGGAGCCGCTTCGCGTGGGGTGCGCTCCCGATGCGGACTGGCTGGTGGTGGAGGTGACGAGCGGCCAGGTGCGATCGATGCTCCCCAGCGTGGCCCCGCCAATCTGGGCCGCCGACGGAGGACGGGTGATCGTGGGCCGCGCCGATGGGACGGTTCGGGAGGTGGATCTCTCCACGGGCGCGGAGGAGATCCTCTGGCATCGCCCGGGCGCCCGGATCCACCGGCTGTCGCTCTCGACGGATGGGCGATGGCTGGCCATTGAGCACGACGGATCCGTGGACATCGTGATGCGGGCCACCGGCGAGGTCCGCTGGTCGGAGGTCGGCGGCCCCATGGCTTTCTCCCCCGTTGGGTCCCATCTGGCTTGGGTCCGGGGAAGGCCGCCCCGCCTTTTCCTGCTGGACCTGAAGACAGGAGCGGAGCGGGCGCTGCCTGCGGATGTCCTCGAAACGCACCGCCCGCTTCAGCTATCGTTCTCCTTGAACGGCCGATGGCTGATGTTGCAGGCGGAAGAGGCGCGGGGCTTCGGGGCGCCGGTGGCGCAGATCTGGGATGTGGCGACGGGCGCAGAGCGGTTTCGCTTCTCCCCCCGGCTGATGCCCATCTGGGATATTGCCTTCTCCCCGGATGGGAAGGTCCTGGGGGCGATCGAGGGGACGGTGGTGCGGCTCTATGATCTGGAGGCCGGCCAGGAGCGGGGGCGCCTTCCCCTCCGGACCGCCGAGGGGTGGAGCCTGGCCTTCTCGCCAGACGGCCGGCGGCTGGCGGTAGGGTTGGCGGACGGTCGCATCCGTCTCTACGGGCGGGCCGCTGGGCGGGGTTGGATGCCGGAACGGGATCTGGTCGGGCATGAAGGGGCGGCACGGGGCCTCGCCTTCTCGCCGGACGGCCGGCTTTTCGCTTCCGCCTCGTGGGATCGGACAGTGCGGGTGTGGGAGGTGGAGCCGGGCCGGGAGCGGATGCGGCTGGAAGGATACGCGGCGGAGGTATGGGATGTGGCCTTTTCCCCTGATGGGCAAACCCTGGTTTCCGCGGGGGGAGACGGGACACTGGACCTGGGGTGGGAGACGGCGGCGGGGGGCCAGCGCCTGCCGCTCACGGTCTACGGGGTGCGGATTTACCGGGTGGCCTTCTCCCCGGACGGGCGATGGCTGGCGGCGGGGCTGGAGGATGGGACGGTGCGGGTATGGGACGCCATCGCCCGATATGAACACGGGGTCCTTCGGGTGGGCGCCCGCCCGGTGCGGGCGCTGGACTTCTCCCCCGATGGCCGTTGGCTGGCGGCCGGGGACGCGGAGGGCCGGGTGGTGCTGTGGGCGATGCCGGACGGAGCCGAGCGGCTGCGGTGGGAGCGGGCAGGCGACGCCGTGTATGGCCTGGCCTTTGCGCCGGACGGCGCACGCCTGGCCCTGGGCTTCCGCAGCGGCGTCGTGCAGGTGTGGGAGATCCGGTGATCGGAAGGGGCGATGCTCGAGGAAGCCTGGGCGACCTCAAAGGTCGTCCGACAACGTCCGCGTTGCCTCCTAAGGCGTAAGCGGAGCCATTCGGCGACACACGGCGCGAGTTCGAGACCGTTCAACCCCCATTAGCCGTGGGTTTATGTTCCATTCGCGGATGGCCCCTACCGGACACGTTCCGAAGTGGGTTCCTCCGGGCATCCCCAGGCACGGGCCTGTTGCTGAACTTTCTCTAAAGCCGTTCGGGTCTGTTCGTGCCCAAGAGGGGTGGTCTCTAAGGTGCGAAAGCGAAGGGCTTCCTGGAAGGCCCGGATCGCCTCCCGCAAGTGGGCGCACCGCCGGGCCGGATCCGGTTCGAAGGCTGCCCGCCGCCACCAAGCCTCTCCTAACTCATGCTGGGTCATTGCGTAGAGCAGGGGAGCGGTTTGGGGGGTGTAGAACTCCAGGGCTTTGTGGTAGGCCTCGATGGCCTTTTTCAGGTTCCCCTGTGGGTCCTCGTGGGCGGCTAGGTTAGCATAAGCAGCTCCCAAATTGTTCTGGGTCCTTGCGTAGAGCAGGGGAGCGGTTTGGGGAGGGCGAAAGCGCAGAGCCTCCTGGTAAGCCCGGATGGCCCGCCGCAACGTCTCCCGGGGGTTCTGTTGATAGGCCGGTCCAAACACGCGGCTCCAGGTGTTGCCGATCTCTTCGAAAGCCGCCGCATCTTCACGATTCCGTAGCACTTGCCACGCCTGCTCTTCCTTGTGTTTCTGATCCATAGGTGACGGGATCACTTCCGTCAGGATCCCCTCGTAAAACTGAACTTGCGAGTCCTCCAGACGGTAGAAGGAGAGCTGTTGCAGGGCCTCCAAAACCTTATCGCGGTCCATTTGATTACAAGGCACGTTCCACACTCCCTCCGCGACCGCCCAGACCCGCTCCAGCGTGAGGGTCCGCACGCCCATCTCCCACAGCAGCCGGGCGCTCTGCAGAAACGCCTCCCCAATCTCCGCTCGCCGTTTGGCATCGTGTAACCTTAGCCGCTCGAACTCCTGGCCCAGCGCCTCCAGCCGCCGGCGCATCGCGTCCAGCCCAGCCACCAGTGAGCCTGGATGACCGTTGTAGCGTTCCCAGATCTCGTCGATCCGACGTTGCTCTTTCCCCGCGACATGCATAGCCAGCTCCTTGAGATCGGGATCTTCGCGGGGGACCTCCCGAAGCTTCACCCCATGCAGGCCTCGGAGATCCGGCGGGATGCGATCGGGCCGGGCAGTGGCCAAAACCCGCAGCGCTGGACATCGATGACGCAGGCTGGGGAGCGGATCGGGCAGGGGATCTTGATAGGTCTGTTTGATCTGGGGGGATAAGTCGTCGACCAGGAGAAGGCCTCTGGGAGATGGAAGCTGGATCCCCTCCGTGAACGGGTCCGGACGGACGTCCCGGGTCCAGATCAGGACGAAGGGGGGATCCAGGTCCGCTGCGATCTCCAGCATCGTGCGGGTCTTCCCCGACGCCGGCGGCCCGGCGATGACCACCGGCATCCGCAGGAGCAGATTCCGGATCTCTGTCTCCTCACCTCGTCGAACGTAGAACGGCAGTAACTCTCCGGTCGGTCCCAAGCCGAGCGGCAGCAGGCGGCTGGCCTCCAGCAAGAAGTCCCAGCACTCGCCGCTCGGGAAGATCGCCCGGAAGCCCCGGCGCTCGATCTCCTCCCAGAACCGCGCCCGGGGCGCCGCCCAGAGGGACAGCAGCCCCCAAAGGAGGGCGGTTCCCCCTATCAAAGGCCCGCTCCCTAAAATCAGGCGCTCTGCGGTCTCCGCCCCTCCACGCAGCAGGTTCTGCAGCAAAAGGCGCAGGCCTTCCCGGGCCTCGGGCCAGACAGAGGAGAACAGGGCGAGGAACCCGAACGCAAGCCATGGCCAGGGGTGGGCCATCGGCCAGCGGGCGGGGAGGGATAAAAGAATAAACCGGTCTCGCACCCACCACCGGCGCAACCCTCCGCGAATCCGAAAGGCCCAACGGCGTCCTGTCGCTCTCATAGCCTGCGCTCCCATCGCCCTCGTCGGGGCAACCCCACGGGGTTGCCCAGAAGGGGCAACCACGGGGGGTTGCCCCGACAAACGGTGCGGCGCACCGCGCATTTTGTAGGGGCAGACCCCCGTGTCTGCCCACCCGGCCCCCATGCCCGCCCCTATGTGGGGCAACCACGGGGACGGGGGCAACCATGGGGGGTTGCCCCTACCGAACCATCCCACAGCGGTCCGCCCCAGGATCATCATATCCGAATTCGCCGCCCCCGCGGAAGCGCGGCGCGGGTGATCTGAGGGTTCGGGCCCATCCGGACGTCAGGAGGGTCCGGCGATCGACCGCTTGGGGCTGGGCTCCCGTTCCATCGCCCGGCGCAGCCCCCATAGAAGCACCAGCGCCAGGGTGTAGAACCCAAACGAGAGGGCGAACAGCCCGCGATAGCCGATGAAATCCGCGATCAGGCCGCCCAGGGAGGTGGAGAGCAGGGCGATCCCCAAGAGGGTGTTCGTGAGGCCGATGGTGAGAGGCCGGTCGTGCCCCGGGGCGATCTCCAGCAGCA
The DNA here is from genome assembly GCF_025055495.1 of Thermoflexus sp. Lineage (GTDB taxonomy): Bacteria > Chloroflexota > Anaerolineae > Thermoflexales > Thermoflexaceae > Thermoflexus. The sequence goes on from NZ_JANWXB010000040.1 coordinate 5,788, forward strand.
GCGACATCCCCCCAATGGCTGCCCCCGAGGCATACGCCCCGCTCAGGGCGAAGGCCGGCAGCATCAGTCCCGCCGCCAGGTCCGGCCCCAGCCGGCTGAGAGGCTCCACCATCAGCGCCCACAGGGCGCTGAGCATCCCGGTGAGGGCCGCCCCCTCCAGCACGGCCCGATGTCCCCAGCGAACGCTGAGCCAGCTCCACAGCAGGTTCGAGAGCAGCGAGGCCCCTACGTTGAAGCCCAGATAAAGGCCGATGGTGGCGTCCGGCACGCGGAGATCCCGGACCGCGTAGGCAGTGAAGAAGGGCGCGGCGATAGCCGCCCACATCAGGGCCACGCGAGCGCCCAGAAAGAGGCGGTAGGGGGTTCGCCGCCACAGCCCCCGGATGGCTTCCCGCCACGGGGCCGGCGGGGCGTGGCCATCCGGCACCGGGCTGGGCGGCTCCACCACCATCGCGAAAGCGGCCATCCCAATCGAGGTGAAGATCGCGAAGATCAGGAACAGGACCGCCACGTTGTGAGGAAAGGCGAGCCCGGCCTGCTCCTCCAGGAGCAGCCGCACCATCCCGCTGGCGGCCAATCCCAGGAGCCCGCCGAAGAAGAGCCGGGCGGCGAAGAACACGCCGCGCTGGCGGGGCGGGATCGTTTTCCCCACGATCTCCATGAAGGGCAGGCCGGAGATCCCAGAGGCCAGGGAGATGAGAAAATAGGGGATGAAAAAGGCGAGGAGCATCCCCGTTGGATGCGGGGCGGCCAGCCAGACCCCCAGGGCCATGGCGAAGGCGCCGAGGGCGCGCACCAGGGCCATCTGGCGGTAGACGTCCATGTAATACACGCGATGCCGCATCCATCGGGAAACGAACAGCTGGGGCAGGAACCACAACCCGTCACGCATCGGCGCGACCAGCGCCACCAGCAGGTTGGAAGCCTGCAGGCGGGAGAGGAACCAGGCCAGCACCAGATAAGGATCCAGGATGGTTTCCGCGAAGATGAACAGCGCCCCGTTCACCACCCCCACCGTGAAATTCCGACGGAGGTGGGGATCCGGGGTCCCCTCCGGCGAAAGGAGGGAGGCGCGAAACCGGGCCGATCGCGTTCGCCAATCCCGCCAGATCCGCATCGGTGTTTATTCCTCCTGGTAGGCTGGGCGAGAGGCCTCCGCTTCCTCCCGCATCGGCAGCGCCCACCCCAATCCTCCGATCACTAAGAGCAACGTCAATCCCATCCCGATCAGCGCCGGGAGGAGCGCCAGGGCGCGAGCCTGCACGGAGAGCGGCGCGAGGAGAGCGCCGCTCAGGACGATAGCCCCGGCGTTCCAGAGGCTGTGGAGAAGCCAGGCCAGGAGATACGCGGCGATCCCCTCGAGGAAGCGCCGGAGACGCACTCGGCTCCAGGCCCATCCCATGATCCCCCCGTTCAGGATGTGGAGCGCGGTGGTCCCCAGGCGGCCGATGGCCGTGGCCGCCCATGGGACCCCCGGCTGCCAGCTCAGCAAGTTCTCCGTCAGCGCGAAGCCTGCCCCTCCGATCGCGCCATACAGGATCAGGGAGGCCTCGGAAGCGGTCGGATCCCGCATCCGCAACGCGGCGGGGAGGGACTTCAGGGCTTCCTCCATCGCGGGAACCAGCGCCACGGCCCCGATCAAGACCCCGATCCAGACCCATGGGTCCGCGATCAGGCGCTCCACCGGCAGCATCGAAAGCCGTTCCGGCGAGAAGTCCTGAGGGAGCCATGGCTGGAGAAAGCCCGGCCCCTCCAGGAGCACCCGCGCCGCGAGCAGGATGACCGCCAGCATCACCACCGCGATGCCCTCTAAGAACAGGGCCAGCGCTGGGACCAGCAAGCTTCCCAGGCCCAATCCCCACCATCCAGCGCGGCGGGACCACGGGGTCTGCAGGCGCCAGCGCAGGAAGTTGAACCACATCCAGGGCCCCAGGATGGCCACCCCGATATGGAACGGGAGGATCAACAGGGGCAACCGGGGGGCGAAGGCCTCGACCGCTGCGCCGCAGCCCACAAGGATGAAAACGAAAACCATCGTCCGCCCCAACACTCGGGCCTCCGCGCCGGGGAAAGGCGCATCCGGCTCGCCTCGGGCGATCCGCATCCCTTCCCGGAACAGGCCGCCCCCCATCAGCAGGCCGAGGATCAACAATCCGGGGGAGGGAGCGGGGAGCCGGAGCGTCGCGGCGAGGACCGCCAGGCCGATCCAGAGGCTGACCAGCAGCCCTCCGCCCAGCGCGCCAGCCCCCATCCACAGGAACCCCGTGGATGGCGAATCGGTTGGGGCACTTTCCTCCGCTGCAGACAGAGAGGCATTCCGGGGCGAGGTTTCCATCGTCGCAGGCCATCCACAAGGAATGGGCGCGCGGATACACGCAGGAGCTGCGCAACTAAGAGCCTACTGGACAAGGTGGGATGGCCCCACCCCCCCTATCCCCCTCCCCACGGCCCCGTAGGCCATGGGGAGGGGGATAAAAGGCTTCCCGAGGAAGCGAATGGCGCAACTCCCAGCCTTCGAATTGGGGGGCGCGGGGGATAGGCGCTGCGCCTTCCCCGCGGATTCAAGCCACTCGATGCTTCATTCATAAACTGAACAAAGCATTAGTCCTCTTCGATGACGACCTCCAGCAGCCGATCGCCGGGCGGCGCCCCGGGATCGAGCTGCGGATCCCGCGGGCGCAGCGCGCGGACCACTTCCAGGCCCTCCACGACGCGCCCGAAGAGCGTGTAACGGCCGTTGAGCTGAGGCAGAGGCGCCATCGTGATGAAGAACTGGCTTCCGTTGGTATTCGGGCCCGCGTTCAGCATCCCGACCATGCCCGGCGCGTCGAATTTCAGGGTCTCGGTGATCTCATCCGGGATCGTGTAGCCGGGCCCGCCGAACCCGGTGCCGCTGGGATCTCCGGTGATGGCGACCCGATCGGTGATGACATAGTGGAAGGTAATGTCGCGATACCATCCCTGCCGGGCCAGGAAGACGAAGTTGTTGACCGTGAGCGGCGCCCGATCAGCGAACAGCTCGATCACGATATCCCCTTTCTCCGTCTTCAGCACGGCCCGGTAGCGACGGGCCGGGTCGATGCCCATGGCCGGCGGGGCCTCGAACTGTCGATCCTGAAGCCGGGCCAGCTTCACCATCGCCTCCAGATGGGCGTATTCCAGATAGTTCAGGGTCTGGGGCCACGGCCGGCCGTTCACCAACAGGAAAGGGGTGCCGGGAAGCCCCAGGGCGATGGCTTCCGCGTAGGCCGCTTCCACCTTCGCCCGATATCGGCCCTCCTCCAGATCCCGACGGAACCGTTCAGCATCCAGCCCCAGGGATTGAGCGGCCGCGACCAGGGTCTCCGTGATGTTGGCGCTGGCAACCCATTCCGCTTGATGCTCATAGAGCCAGTCGTGCATCTCCCAGAACTTCCCCTGGGCGCCGGCGGCCTCGCTTGCCTCCGCGGTGATCATCGCCTTGTCGTGGATGGTCCGCAGCGGGAAGTGCCGATACACCACGCGAACTTCATCGGGGTAGGCGTCTACCAGACGCCGGAGCAGCGGCGCGAGCTGCCCGCAGTAGGGTCACTGGAAGTCCCCCCACTCGATGAAGGTGACCCGTGCCTCCGCAGCGCCTTTGCTCCAGTCCTCGGGCGTGGGGAAAAGGATGCGCTGCAGGTCCGGCGTCGCCGCCGGGGTCGCCGGGGACGTGGGCTCCGGCGACGGGCTGGGCGACGGCGAGGCCGTCGGAGAGGCAGGCGGCGTCGGGCGCGCGCACGCCGTCAGCGCGATCAGAAGCCCTGCGGCAACCCATACGGAAATCCTTCGCATTGCGTTCTCCTTTCCGGCTTCGAAATGTAAGGGCGTGTCAGACGCCCGTCGGGGCGCCCGAAACTGATCTTAGTATAGCACAACTGGACTCTGGGCAAACGGCGATCGTCCCGAGAAGCGGGGATCGCGTCTTCCGGGCAGGCGGTGGATAATGGGGGCAGACCATCGATCCCCTGGAGGCGTATCGATGTTCGCGATCGGCTTCCGTTGCGGACGCTGCGGCGCGACGTATGACCTGGATGAGGTTCGCTATGTCTGCCCCCGCGACGGCCCGGAGGGAACGCTGGATGTGCTGTATGACTACGAGCGGCTGCGAGCGACCACAAGCCCGGCGCGGCTGGAAGAGCATCCCTCCCGCTCCATCTGGCGCTACGCGCCGCTGCTTCCCCTCCGCCCGGAGACCTTGAGGCGGGTGGAAGGAGCGGGGGTTCTTCAGGCGGTGGGGTGGACGCCTCTGTATCGCGCGGAGCGGACCGCCCGGCGGCTGGGGTTGCGGGCGGTTTACATCAAAGACGATGGGCGCAACCCCACGGCTTCGTTCAAGGATCGGGCCAGCGCGGTCGTGGCCCTGAAGGCCATCGAGGAAGGCGTCTCCACCATCACCACGGCCTCCTCCGGGAACGCTGCGGCGGCGCTGGCCGGCATGGCCGCGGCCCTGGATCTGCGTGCGATTATCTTCGTCCCTCACACCGCTCCGGAGGCGAAGGTGGCCCAACTGCTGATTTACGGGGCCCGGGTCTTCCTGGTGGAAGGCGCCTATGACGAGGCCTTCGATCTCACCCTGGCGGCGGCGGAGGCCTTCGGCTGGTATTGCCGCAACACTGCCTATAACCCCTTCACCCGGGAGGGCAAGAAGACTGCCGCCTATGAGATCTGGGAGCAGATGGGAGGGCGGGTTCCCGATCGCCTGTTCGTCTCCGTTGGGGATGGCAACATCCTCACCGGCCTCTGGAAGGGTTTTCGGGACCTGACGGCGCTGGGCTGGATCGAGCGGCCTCCTATCCTGATGGGGGTCCAGGCGGAAGGGGCCGCCGTGCTGGCTCGGGCCTGGGTGGAAGGACGGGAGGACATCCACCCGGAGCCGCCGCGCACCATCGCCGACAGCATCGCGGTGGGCCAGCCCCGGGATGCGCGTTTCGCCCTGCGGGCCGTGCGGGAGACCGGCGGGGCCTTCCTCACCGTTGCCGATGAGGAGATCCTGGCGGCGATGCGGACGCTGGCTCAGGAGGCGGGCGTGTTCGCCGAGCCGGCTGCCGCCGCCGCTTTCGCCGGCCTGGAGAAGGCGGTTCGGGAGGGTCTGATGAGGGAGGAGGAGACGGTGCTTGTGATGATCACCGGCAACGGCCTGAAGGACATCCCCAGCGCGATGCGCGCCGTGGGACATGCAGCTCGGATCTCGGCAGAGATCCCGACGGCTCTGCGACAACTGCGAGAGGCCATCCGATGACCCCCCTACATGACGCGTGGGGCACGGGACATCCCGTGCCCCACGACGCCAGGAGGTGAGCCATGGGCCTGCCACTCCCCGGCTAGGCAGGCCTTGTGAAATGTATCTCAAAAATGGGCTCCTGTCAACTTCTGGGCTCCCCCTGTCAGCTGCGCGGATCGGCCGTTTCCCCGGCGACCGAATTGATCTTCCCGCACTCCCCCGGATGCTCCTCGCAATAGGGGCGGGTCCCCGGCAGGCGGCCCCGGTGAGCGGCCACCCATCCGTAGAGGCCGTCGGCGATCCATCGAAAAGGTGGGATCCGGTAAAGGGTTCGGATCCATGGGCAACCTACGGCTTCGCCGAGGGCGGCCAGGACCGCCGCGGCTCCCCGATGTCGCGCGCCATCCGGCGTGATCGCCCATGCGGCCTGCTCGCATGCCTCCCGGGTCAGGCCGTAACGCTCCGGGGCACCCGGCTGCTGAAAGGGCACGACTCGAACCCGATCCATCCGGTCCCAGCGCTTCACCCATCGCGCCGCCCAGGTGCAAAAGCCGCAGTTCCCGTCGAAGAGCAGAACCGCCTTCTCTTGGTTTTTCATCCCTCACTCCCTGCTTCTATCCTCTCTCCTGAGCCGGGTGGGAAGATTCTCCATCCTCATCGGCTTGTCCGAAGTCCGGCTTCGGGCATCGCGGGGCGGCCGGCCCTTCATGATGGCGCCTGCATCGTCGACGTTCGCCTTGCGCCGTAAGAGTTACGCAGCTCCTCGCCCCAACATGTTTGGATCCTTCCTCCCCACCGCCCTTTGGACCGTGGGGATAAGAGGGGGGTGGGGTCATCCCGCTTCGCTTGGCCGGTTTCCAGCTGTGTAACCGCTAATTAGCGCTGGGACGCTGCCGACGGCGACGCCCCAGCCCCCAAAACCTGCCGGAGAGCTCGGAGGTTGCCCAGGGCGTGCCTTATTATAATTGCAGACGCAGATCTCGTTCCCCTGTGGGGGAAATCCATGCGCATCCTGATCACCGGCGCAGGTGGACAGCTGGGCCGGGCGCTGCAGGAGGCTCTGGCGTTTCATACCTTGATCCCCCTGGCTCGCGCGGATCTGGACATTACCGATCGGCCGGCGGTCTTCCGGGCGATCCTTCGCCACCGGCCCGATGTGGTCATCCACGCCGCGGCGATGACAGATGTGGATGGCTGCGCGCGGGATCCGGAACGGGCCTTCCGGGTGAACGCCCTGGGCACCCAGATCGTGGCGATGGCGTGCGCGGCCGCCGGGGCGGCCATGGTCTACATCAGCACCAACGAAGTGTTCGATGGGGCCAAAACCGAGCCGTATTTGGAGTTCGATCCCCCCAATCCCATTAACCCCTACGGTCGCAGCAAGTGGGCGGGCGAGTGGTTCGTCTCCCATCTGCTCCCTCGCTTTTACATCGTCCGCACGGCCTGGGTCTTCGGCCCGGGGGGTCATCACTTCGTTCGTAAGATCCTCCAGCGGGCTGACGAACAGGGGGCCCTCCGCGTGGTGCATGACGAGGTGGGATCGCCCAGCTACACCCGGGATGTGGCGGTAGCGATCGCCCGTCTGATCGAGACAGGGGCCTATGGGATCTACCATTTCACCAATGAAGGGATGTGCTCCCGCTACGAGTATGCGGTGGAGATCCTCCGCCGGACCGGCCGATCGCACATCCCGGTGACCCCGATCTCGCTGGCGGAGTTCCCTCGCCCCTCCCGGGTTCCTCCGTTCACGCCCTTACGCAATCTGTTCGGGGCCGCCCTGGGGATCACCCTGCGTCCGTGGCCGGAGGCGCTGGAGGCCTACCTGGCGGAAGAAGGATGGCTGGCCGAATGAGCGAGCCGCTGATCTCGGTGATCATCCCCAACTGGAACGGCGCTGCCCATCTGCCCACCTGCCTGGAGGCGTTGCGCCGACAGACCTATGCCCGCCGCGAAGTGATCGTGGTCGACAACGGCTCGACGGATGATTCCCTCCAGGTCCTCGCGCGTTACCCCGAGGTCCGGATCCTGGCTCTGAGGTCCAACCAGGGCTTCGCGGGGGCCGTCAACGCCGGGATCCGCGCCGCCCTGGGGGAGCTGATCGCTCTCCTGAACAACGACACGGAGGCCTCCCCGGCCTGGCTGGAGACCCTGACAGCGGCCTTCGAGCGCCATCCGGACGCCGGGCTCCTTGCCTCCAAGATCCTTCTCTTCGATCGCCGGAACGTCTTTCACTCGGCTGGCGATTATTATCGAGTGGATGGCATCCCAGGAAACCGCGGGGTGTGGGAAATCGATGAAGGTCAATACGATCACGAGGAGGAAGTGTTCTCCGCCTGCGGGGCAGCAGCCGCCTATCGGCGAGAGCTCTTCCGGGATATCGGGTTCTTCGACGAGGATTTCTTTTATTCGTGCGAGGACATGGATCTGGCCTGGCGGGCTCAGATCGCCGGATGGAATTGCTGGTATGTGCCGACAGCGGTGGTCTATCACAAGCTGAGCGCCACCGGTGGCGGCCCGACGGCCAGTTTCTACGACGGGCGCAATTTTATTTATCTCATTGCCAAGGATTACCCGACGGGATTATTGCGGCGGTTCTGGCCGCAGGTCTTTCGGGCCCAGTGGCGGATCGCCCGGGAAGCGCTCCGAGCGTGGCGGGGAACGGCGGCCCGGGCCCGGCTGCGAGGGATGCTGGCGGGCTTCCTCACTTGGCCGCGCGTGGCCCGCAAGCGGCCTCAGGTCTTTGCCCGCCGCCGTCGCTCCGATGAAGCGTTATTCGCACGCCTGACTCCCGGGGCTTTTTAATCATCCCGCCGCAACGGGCGGCATGCGTCTTCTCGGGGGTGGGTAAGGACACCGCGTCGTTGCGCCCTTGCTTTTCAGGGGCGGGGCCGCTTATCCCCCGACAAGAACAGGTTGAAGAGTAGTGCTTTGTCCAGTTATCAACTGGGGATTGGAGGAACCGAAGCGAGTCCGGAAGGCGATGGCCCCTCCCCCCTTTCTCCCCCCTCCCCACGGCCC
>NZ_JANWXB010000183.1 GCF_025055495.1 Thermoflexus sp.
GGTTATCCCATGACCCAGCTCCAGGCCAGCATCCCGAGGGCGCCCAGGAGAGCCGCCAGGGCGTTGACGACATCATTGTTGAGCCACCTCCACCCCCGCAGGGGCTGGGTCGTCTGACCGCAGCGATGGATCGGGCGCTCCGTCTCTTTCCCGCATCGCGCACACCAGTAGATCCGCTGCACCGTTGCCCCCAGGAAGCTGTCCAACAACATCCCGAGGAAGCCGACCATCCCTACCGCCAGAGCCATCGGAAGAGATCCCCCCACCGGGCTCCATCCCACGGCCAGGATCCCAATGCCCAGCGCCCCCAGCGCCGCTGCGATGGTCCCCTCCAGCGTCAGCGCCCCCGAGGTTCCCGGAGGAACCGGCCTCCGCTTCAGGGGATGCCAGGGGGGACGTCCGCTGAGCAACCCTACCTCCGTCGCCCAGGTATCGGCGGTAACGGCCGCGAGGCTTCCCGCGAACATCCACCAGAGCGCTGGATGGGGGAGGAAACCCCACAGGATCGCCAGCGCCGCCCCGACCCCGCCGTTCGCCAGCGCCTGGGCCAGATCCCGGCGCCCCCCCTTGGCGAAATCCAGGGCCGCTTCCGCCTTCCGCCCGGCCCCGTATCGGGTGAGCGCCGAGGCGGAGACGAAGAAGGCGATCAGCAACATGGCCCATGGCCAGCCTCCGAAACCGAAGATCGAGGTGCCCACCAGCACCGCCCCCAGCCATCCACTGCCGGTCAGCGCTCCCAGCCGGAAGGCGATGCCCCCGATCAGCGCGCTGAGCGCCAGGCCCAGGATCAGGCGTTCCACCATGGGTCCGTTCTCGATCACAAACGCTATTCCGTGTAGAATCTTCAATAACCGGGCCTTGGGATGTCTGTCTCGGTTGATCTCGAAAGCGGCCCGGGAAGATCGGCGGCCGCACGCTCCCTCATTATCCCTTTTCTTCCGTTTCCCCGGGAACCCCGCACCACAGCGCGCCGGCCCGCGGCGCGTTGGAGCGCGAGGGGTCGAAGCCCGCCGGGAATCCGGAAGAGGACGGCCCCTCGGGCTGCTGGGAGGGAGGAGAGGGATGAGAATGAAGCCGCAAAGAGGGATGCGGCCGCCCGGAGAACCCATGCCCAGGAGGCACCGATGGGATTCGACCGGAAAGCCCAGGAAACGGCTGCTCGAGTCGCCGGACGCCTGCCGCCCGGCCAGGTTCTGACGGAGAAATTCCCGGTATTGCACTACGGGCCGATCCCGAAGTTCGACCCGGCCACGTGGGACTTTCGGGTCTTCGGGCTCGTGGAGGAGGAAAAGCGCTGGACCTGGGAGCAGTTCCAGCAACTGCCCCGCACCACCATCACGATCGACATCCACTGCGTCACCGGATGGAGCAAGCTGGACACTGCCTGGACGGGGGTGGCCTTCAAGGATCTGTTATCGTTCATTCGGGTGAGGCCTGAGGCCCGATACGTGATGGCTCATTCCGAATACGGCTTCACCGCCAACATCCCGATGGAATACATGGAGGACGCCCTGCTGGCCACCCACTATAACGGGGAGCCGCTGACGCCGGAGCACGGCTATCCGCTCCGCCTGATCGTCCCCCGTCTCTACTTCTGGAAGAGCGCCAAGTGGCTGCGGGCGCTGGAGTTCATGGCCGAGGATCGGCCGGGCTTCTGGGAGCAGGCGGGCTATCACATGCGCGGCGACCCGTGGCGCGAGGAACGATATCGGGAATGGTGAAGGGCCTTGAATCCGCTGCCTGGGGATAGAGAGGCGGGCAGGCGGCGGGCTGGAACCACCCCCGCCATGCGCAGGATCGTTCTGGGTGCTTGAGAACCGGATCAACACCATGCGAGGGATGGTTGGGTTGGCCCCTCTCGACTTGAACAGTCCATCTTCTTCGCGGAGGAACCGATGCGAACGTATGCGTATGGCTATCCGCGACTGGGGCGGAAGCGGGAATACAAGACGCTGATCGAGGGCTTCTGGGCGGGGAAGATCCCGGAGGCGGAGCTGATCGCTGGCCTGGAGGCCCTGGAGGCGGAGCGCCTGGAGACCTACCGGCGCTTTGTGGACGGTTTCCCGGCCGGCGAGATGTCCCTCTATGACCCGATGCTGGATACTGCGCTGATCCTGGGCCTTTATCCGAACGGGGGACGTCTGGAGGACTACTTCGCGCTGGCCCGGGGCGAGCGGGCGCTGGAGCTCACCAAGTGGTTCAACACCAATTATCACTATCTGGTTCCCGAGATCCCTTTCTTCGGAGGGAAGCCTCCCGCTTTCCGCTTAGCCTGGAACAAACCCCTCGAGGCCTTCCGCAAGGCCCCGGACGGCTTCCCGTATGTGATCGGTCCATATACGTTCCTCCGACTGAGCAAGGGGTATCCGCCGGAGGCCTTCGGGGCGCTGCTGCGGGCGCTGCTCCCGGCGTATGCGGAGCTGTTCCGTTCCCTGAAGGCGGCGGGCGCCGCCATGATCCATGTGGACGAGCCGGCATGGGCGATGGATGTCCCGCCCGAGCACGTGACGCTCCTCCGCGAGGCCTATGCCGTCTTAGGGCGGGAGGCGGATCTGCTCGTGTTCACGTATTACGACAGCGTGGATTTTCTGGAGCAGCTCTACGACCTGCCTCTGCGCGGGTTGGGGCTGGATCTCCGCCATGGGGAGGAGAACCTGGAAGCGATCCGGCGGTCAGGCTTCCCGGCCGATAAAATCCTGATCGCCGGGGTGGTGGACGGCCGCAACGTCTGGAAGACGGATCTCCAGGAGGCGGCGCGGCGGATCGAGGCGCTTCGCCAGTGGACCTCCGCCGAGATCTGGATCTCCAACGCTGGGCCGCTGTATCACCTTCCGGTGACCGTGGAAGCGGAAAACCGGCTGGATGCAGCGCTGCGGGAGCGGATCGCCTTCGCCGCCGAGCGGTTGATGGAGCTACGCCTGCTGAAGGGGCTGATGACCGGGGAGGGGGCCGAGGAGGCGCGGCGCTGGAACACCTTCGTCCATCCTGTGGACCGCTGGCATCGCCCGGAGGTTCGGGAACGGGTAAGCCAGCTAAGGCCGGAGGATTTCTCTCGAGGGCTGCCCTACGCGGAGCGGATCCGCCTTCAACGGGAGCGGCTTCCTCTTCCGCTCTTCCCCACCACGACCATCGGCAGCTTCCCCCAGACGGAGGATCTACGTCGGGCCCGCACGGCCTATCGTGCCGGGAAGCTATCCGAAGCCGAATACAGGGCCATCATCCGCGAGCGCATCCAGCATGTGATTCGGATCCAGGAGGAACTGGGGCTGGATGTGCTGGTGCACGGGGAATTTGAGCGCTCGGACATGGTGGAGTTCTTCGCCGAGCGCCTGGAGGGCTTTGCCTTCACCCAGCATGGCTGGATTCTCTCATACGGCACGCGGGTGTATCGGCCGCCGATCCTGTATGGGGATGTGAGCCGCCCGAGGCCGATGACCGTAGAGGAGATCGCCTACGCTCAATCCCTGACGGACAAGCCGGTGAAAGGGATGCTCACCGGGCCGGTGACCATGCTGGCCTGGAGCTTCGTTCGGGAAGACATCCCGGTGCGCGAGGTGGCCTTTCAAGTTGCCCTGGCGATCCAGGATGAGGTGAGGGATCTGGAGACGGCGGGGATCCGGGTGATTCAGATCGACGAGCCGGCCTTCCGGGAACGGGCGCCGCTGAAGCGACGGCGGTGGCCGGAATACTTCGACTGGGCGGTGAAAGCGTTCCGTTTGGCCTCCCGGGCCCGGCCTGAGACGCAGATCCACACCCATATGTGTTATTCGGAATTCAATGAGATCATCGAATACATCGACGCGCTGGACGCGGACGTGATCAGCATCGAGGCGACGCGGAGCCGCGGGGAGGTGATCGGCGCCTTTGAGCGGCACCGATACGAGCGCCAGATCGGCCCGGGGGTTTACGACGTGCACTCGCCGGCCGTCCCGGCGCCGGAGTCGATGGAAGCGATCATCGAGCGGGCCGTTCGGGTGATTCCAGTGGAGAACGTGTGGGTGAACCCGGACTGCGGTCTGAAGACGCGGCGGTGGGAAGAGGTAATCCCCGCGCTACGGAACATGGTTTGGACGGCCCAGCATCTACGAGAGCGATATCGCACGGCAGTCCCGACTCCCTGAAGGCGGGCATGGGGGCGCCCAGCCCCTCACCCGATCCGGCGGACGATGCAACAGCGGAAGACCGGGTGGCGGGGCGAGGCGCCCTCTTGGATCCGTGGGGATGGGAGGGCGGGGAGCGGCGTGGTGGGTTCATCGGCCGAGGCAGGCGCTCTCTTTCGCTTCATCCTCGCCCTCTTGGGCAAAGCTCAGCGGGGATCTGCCCCCTCCGGCGCGTTCCGTCCTGTCGACCTAAGCGGGAAGCGGCCGTAGACCTTCCGCACTGAAGCCGGGTGGTCGAATAGAGGTCTGTGGACAGGTTCCTCACCCGCCTCTAAGCTCTATGTGCTTCAATGCCGCACTGGTTCGATGGGAACATGGACTGGGGCGAAGTCCCGGGCCGTTTCAGGCCTGGATTCAGTCCTTAGATCCTTGGGTTGGTTCCATCGAAATTCTCCTTCCTCGCTCAAAGAGCCTCATTTAATCCCACGCTAGTTCGATTGAAGCAAAGGCCTCCCTCAGCCCCCAAAACGTCGAGGCTTGGGTTTCAATCCCACGCTGGTTCGATTGAGGTGCTCTCTGCTTTGTGTTTTCATGTATGCGCTCCTTCTGTTTCAATCCCACGCTGGTTCGATTGAGGCCTATAGGCCATATATGAAACGCGAATGTTCCAACGGTTTCAATCCCACGCTGGTTCGATTGAGGCCCAAGAGAAG
>NZ_JANWXB010000202.1 GCF_025055495.1 Thermoflexus sp.
CACCCTCTATCCACTATTCCCCCCTCCGCGATCCTTCGGGCTAAAGAGAGGGTTTGCGCCGGGCCAGGGTGATTCGCCGGTCGCCAGCCAGCGCCCGCTGGAACTTCCCAGACCTCCAACGAAGCCTGGCGGCGATTCATAATCATCAGCGAGACCTATCTTTAAAGCTCAAGTTGACCAAGCGCCGATGAGCACAGCGGAAGTCTGGCATTACCTGCTCCTGGGCTTGTGGACGACCCTGCGACTCTCCCTGGTCAGCATGGGTGTGGCCCTCGCCCTGGGGACCCTCATTGGGGTCCTGCGAGTGGCCCCCATCGCGGTCCTCCGCTGGTTCGCTGCAGGCTATGTGGAATTCTTCCGGGATATCCCCCTGTTGCCCGTGCTGGTCTTTGTCTACAGCGGGCTACCCAAAGCAGGCCTCTGGCTGCCCACTTCTTTTGATAGCGCCGTGGCCGGCCTGGGCGTTTACACCGCGGCCTTTGTGGCCGAGGTGGTCCGCGCCGGCCTTCAGTCCATCCATCGGGGGCAGATCGAGGCGGCCCTCTCCTTGGGGATGTCCTTTCCTCAAATGGTCCGCCTGGTGTTATTACCCCAGGCTTTTCGCATGATGATTCCCCCGCTGGGCACGGTGTTCATCGCGCTGGTGAAGAATACCTCCATTGCCTCTGCGATCGCGGTTGAGGAATTGCTTTATCAGGCGGAGTTTGTGATCGGCCGCACGTTCGCCGATTGGCCGATGTTGATTGCGTTTCTGCTGTATTTGGTGATCACCGTGCCCTTAAGCGGGATTGTAAATTTTATGGAGCGCCGCTTGCGGATGTTGTTGTAACGCTCTTCCCCGGCGTGATCTCCTTCTTCCCGTGGGCCCGAGAGGGCCGTGGGGAGAGAAGGGAGGCGAAGAGGCTCGACCCGCACCAGAGGCGAGGCATGCTCCATGCAGACTCAAGAGCGGCCCTGGCAGACTTTCCTGGGTGTCGTGATGGTCCTGATCCTGATCCCGCTGGCGTTCCGGATGGAGCCAACGCGGTTTGAGCCGTTCGCCCGACTTTCAACCTGGCGCTTCCTGGCCCTGGGGCTCCTGCTTACCCTGGAGGCTTCCGCGATCGCGATCCTGGCCAGCATCCCCTTGGCGGTGTTCTTCGCGCTGGCCCGTCACAGCGGCCCTCTGTGGCTTCGCTATCCGGTGATCGCCATTGTGGAGGGAATCCGGGCCCTTCCCCTGCTGGGGTTGATGTTCTATCTCTTCCTCCGTCTAAGCGCCCTCGGTCGCCAGATGGGGATCGATGCGCTGACCCAGCCGGATGCAGCGGTGATCGCGGCCCTCTGGCTGTATACAGGCGCGGTGAACGGCGAGGCGCTGCGGGCGGCCATCCTTTCCCTGCCTCGGGGGCAGTGGGAGGCGGCCCGCTCTTTAGGGCTAACTTATGGCCAGGCGATGCGACTGGTCATCCTTCCCCAAGCCTTCCGCCGAGCGCTTCCTCCTCTGATCGCACAATTCGCCACGCTGGTCAAGGATACCTCCCTCGGAGCGATCATCGGATTCATCGAGCTTTACCGGAGGGGCGTAATCCTTTTTCAGGGGGAGCGCAATCCAATGGAAACGCTTTATGTGGTCTCCATCATTTACTTTCTTGTCAACTACGCCCTGGGTCGTCTGGCTGGCATGCTCGAGCAGCGATTAGGGCTTAGTCGGGGATAAACAAGAGGGGCAGTGTTCGTCCGTGGCGGATCCTGCCTTAATTTCTTCCCCCATGGCATTGGGAACGGGCGGTCCCGCTGGCTCCCGAATGTTTCCTTTCCTCCCTGCCCACGGCCCGAAGGGCCGTGGGAAGGGAGGAGGGACTCTTCGTTCCTGTTGGGATTAA
>NZ_JANWXB010000210.1 GCF_025055495.1 Thermoflexus sp.
TTTACTCGCAGGCGCTGTGCAGCCGGGAGCGGCTCGAACAAAGGGCATCCTCGCAGGGCAATGCGCCGCCTGATGGTGGAATCCGCCCAGCTGGATTTCGCGGGACGCGATCCGATGGTGTTCGTCAACCTGTGCTGTGAATGCCGTTCGCGGGGACACGGTGAGCCCTTGCGGAGGGCGCTGAGGAAGCCCTTTTCTTGGAGCTGCAAGGAATATCCTTCCCGCCTGCCGGGGAAGCGGGTGGACCTGGTCCGCCAGGCCTCCCTCCGCCCGGAATTCCGGGAGCGCATTCTTCAAGGAGCGGTAATGCTATCAGGCATCTCCGCATATCCCACACGGAAGATCGCCGTCTTCTGCGTGGAACTACATCCTCGTGTCCTAGTCGGAGAGGAGCGTGGATCCGAGGTTAGGGAATTGTGTCCTGAAGGAACTTTGGGGATGAGTGAAATTTAAAGCGCGGGCCAGCGATGGGGTCAGGGATTGCTCTCCGAGTTCGGAGATTCTGATGCGGCAGCGCAGGCGCTGGGAATTTAGGATGAACTCAATCGCCGTTGACGTAGAGCGGGAAGAACCATGAACACCACGCGTGGAGCTCAGGCTCGGGGCCTCTGGATGCGGGCGGTGCCGTTCACGGCGCTGCGCGCACTGCTGTTCTTCGCTGCACAGCATCCGGAGGGTCTGCGGGCCAAAGATCTGGACGCCATCGCTGGCCAGTTGCGCACATCAGCGGGCAAGCCACCCGCTCGAACGACCCGCTACCATTATCGAAACGTCCTCCTGGGCTTGAAGATCCTGGAGCGCCGAGGAGAGCGGTATTTCGTCCGGCGCAACGATCCTTTGGTCGAGGATCTCCTCCTGGCCCTGCGGCCGGAGGAGTCGGAGCTGACGCCGGAGGAACGTCGCTGCTTTGCCGAGCTGGTGCTCCGCAATCCGGATTGTCAAGAACATTTCTTCAGCCTCTTTGCCGATGGGGAACCCTTGACGGATCTGGAGCGCTTTGTCGCTCAGGGCCAGCCGGTCGCCTGGCGCGTGCTGCCGAAGTCCTCAAAAGCTGTCCCGGAGTCTTCTCCAGAAACGTCTCAGAGCCAGAAGCGTCCACGCCGCAAACGCCGCAAACCGGCCTGGTTGCCAGTTCGCATATGGAACTTGGTCAGCAACCGGGAGCGTCTCCTCACCACAGAAGGGGAGCGCCAGGCGCTCTTGTATGGCATCCGCTACTGGGCCCGTGATGAACTAGGGTTTATAGACGAAACTTTTCTGGAGCGCTACGGGAACGTGATGTTTCCAGTAGAGATGGAAGGCCCAACGCCGGATCCCCGGGTGATTCGATTCCTTCAAGAGCGTCTGGCCCCCGGTCAGGAGTGGACGACATTCAGCCTTCGGGAGCTGACGGCTGAGCTGTGCCCGGCTCTGAAAATCCCTGTGCGCCGCTTTTTCGCCACCCTTCGGGCCTTGCATAGGGCCCATCCAAGCTGGATCGTGTGGGTTCCTACTTCGCCGTTTATTGCCGCTTTTACGGCTGCTTCGACTTTTGAAGAGCAGCTTCAATTGCGTAGCTATTTCCGGGACGAGCGGGGCCGTTACATTTCGCATTTCTGGGCCCACGAGCGATTGCGGGAGGTGGAGCCGCCGCGGGGCCGCAGGCGCTCTTTCCCCTCGGATGGGCGCGGCAGCCGCCGCGTCCAGCGCCGGTCCTAAGCGCTCAGCGGACGCTTCGACGCGAACCTTCCCTGATCAGCGGATTCGTATGGCCTGCACAGGAGAGTTCAGGAGGAGGACCCTCGAGGAGATCCTGGAGATTTTGAATGCCCACCGGGAAGAGTTGGCCGCACCGTATGGGGTGAGGCGGATGGAAATCTTCGGCTTGTGTGCTCGGAGGGAAGCGGGGCCGGAAAGCGATCTGGACCTTCTGGTCGAGTTCGAGGAGCCGCCGGGGATGTTCCGCTTCCTGGCGCTGGAACACCGGCTGAGCGAGCGGTTGGGGGTCCGGGTGGAACGGGTCACGCGCGAGGCCCT
>NZ_JANWXB010000260.1 GCF_025055495.1 Thermoflexus sp.
CCTTCAACGGCCCCGCCCGCCCCCAAACCTCCCCGGTGTCCTCCCCCGGGCAGATCACTACGCCTCGCAGCCCAACGCTGTGGCCGCGGAACCCTTTCGGTTGCACCTCGATCGGTTAGAATAAGAGAGAGCGGACTTCCAGAATTCAAGGGCCAGGTTGGATGTCGGAAATGTTCTGCGTGACGCCCAAAGGGGGGCCTGCTCGATGAGGAAATCCAAGCCCCGGATCTCTCGGATCTTATGTCTGTTCGCCGGACTCGCCCTCGTTGCCTGTCAGGGCTTGCCCTCAAGTTCGGAAGGCCAGTTCTCGGGCCGGGGGAATCCAAACCGTGGCGAGTTAACCGTGGCGGCTGCTGCCGATCTCCGAGGTGCCCTGGGGGAGATGATCCGGGCTTATCAGGACCGGACGGGGATTCGGGTGATTGTGAGCTATGGTTCCAGCGGGCAGTTGACCCAGCAGATCGAGAACGGGGCGCCCTTCGACGTCTTCCTCTCCGCCGATTGGCGGTATATCGAACGGCTTCGCCAGGGCGGCCATACGGTGCCCGGCACCGAACGGCTCTACGCCCGGGGACGGTTGGCTCTGGTTGCTTCGCCGAACTTCCCCAAAGCCCTCCGCTCTCTTTCGGATCTGCAGGATCCAGCGATCCGTCACCTGGCGATCGCCAACCCGGATCACGCGCCCTACGGCCGGGCGGCCCGGCAGGCTCTGGAGCGCTCGGGGCTGTGGGAGGCTCTACAACCGAAGATCGTGCTCGGCGAGAATATCCTCCAAACCTTTCAGTTCGTTCAGACCGGCCAAGCCGACGCGGGCCTTGTGGCGCTGGCGCTGGTGCTACCCAGCGATCTGCGCTGGACGCTGATTCCTCCCGAGCTCCATGAGCCCATCGATCAGGGTCTTGCGGTGCTCCGTCGAACGCCGAACGAGTCCCTCGCCCGGGATTTCGCGGCGTTCGTTCTGAGCGTCGAAGGGCAGGAGATCCTGCGCCGATATGGGTTTGAGAGCATCCCCTCCGTTGGGCAGTGATGATTTTCGTGGAATTTTCGTGGGGCTGCCGAAGGCAGCCTCCACGGAAACAGCTTCCTCTCCACGGAGGATGGATCCTTGGACTGGTTCCCATTTCTCCTTTCCGCCCAAGTGGCGACTCTGGCAACCGGGATCAACCTCATCATCGGGATTGCGGTCGGATGGTTGCTGGCGCGCCGGTCCTTCCCCGCTCGGGATCTGCTGGGGGCCCTCGTGACCATCCCGCTGGTCCTTCCGCCCACGGTGCTGGGTTATTATCTGCTGGTCGCCCTGGGCCGAACCAGCCCCATCGGTCAGGCCTTGGAGGCCGTGGGGGTGCCCCTGGTCTTCACCTGGCGGGGGGCCGTGGTTGCCGCCGCCGTCTCCTCGCTCCCCCTGATGGTCCAGTCCTGTCGCACGGCTTTTGAAGGAGTGGATCCGGAGCTGGAACAGGTGGCTCGGACACTGGGTCGATCGGAATGGGAGGTGTTCCGGACGATCACGCTGCCCCTGGCGTGGCGGGGCATCCTGGCGGGCATGATCCTGAGCTTCGCTCGGGCTCTGGGGGATTTCGGGGCGACCCTGATGGTGGCGGGGAACATCCCGGGCCGAACCCAGACCCTGGCCATCGCGGTGTATGATGCCGTTCAGGCGAATGATCCCACCCGAGCCGGGATCCTGGTCGCCGTTCTCTCCGTATTCGGCGTCCTCACCTTGGTTGCGGCCCAGCAATTGGGCCGCCGGCTGGCCGCGTAAACCATGCTGGAATTGGAGATCGCCCACACCTGGCCGGGATTCCAGCTCCAGCTTCACCTGACCATTGGGACGGAGTTGATCGTGCTGTTCGGTCGATCGGGGGCTGGAAAGAGCCTGACCTTGCGAGCGGTCGCCGGGCTCTTTCACCCCGCTTTCGGTCGGATTGTTCTCAATGGTCGCGTGTTGTTCGATTCCCGATCCGGAGTGAATTTGCCCCCGCAGGCCCGGCGGGTGGGCTATGTGCCTCAGGGATACGCGCTGTTCCCCCATCTCACGGTCTTCGAGAATGTGGCCTATGGCCTCCGGGGTCCATCGAAGGAGATCCATCATCAGGTAATGGAATGGCTGGATCAGGTCGGCCTGGCGGATCTGGCCGGGCGGCGGCCGCATCAGCTATCCGGCGGACAGCAGCAACGGGTGGCTCTGGCGCGAGCCCTCGCCATTCAGCCGGATGTCCTCCTTCTGGATGAGCCGCTTTCCGCCCTGGACGCGCCCACCCGATCGGATCTGCAGACCCTGATCCGAAAGCTCCAGCGCCAGCTGAACATTCCCATCCTCTTCGTCACCCATAACCTGGCCGAGGCGGTCCTTCTGGCGGACCGGATCGCTGTTCTGGAAGGAGGGCGGCTTTTGCAGGTAGGCCCGCCCCAGGAAGTGCTCCATCGTCCGGCTCGCCTGGAGGTGGCCCATCTGGTCGGCGTTCGCAATCTCTTGCGCGGTCAGGTGCGGGGGATGGATCCAGAGGGCTTGCGTCTATCGATCGGGGAACGGGAGCTACGGGCTCGCCCGAACCCAGAGGCCCCACCGCTTCCGGTTGGGACGGAAATCCTGGTCTGCATCCGCGCCGAGCATATCGCCATCGTCCGGCCGGATCGTCCGCCTCCTCCGGAGCGGGAGAACCTGCTGGAAGGGGAGATCGTCGGAGAAATCGACTATGGCTTGGCTCAGGTGCTCTTTTTCCGGCTTCATGGGCCCCGGTTGACGCCGGAGCGGGATTACGATCTGGAGATCGAAATCCCGCCTTATGTGTATGAACGGTTGGGCCTGGATCGGATCCGTTCCTGGACCATCGCGATTCGCCCGGAGTCCATCCATTGGATACCGTGGGGGGAGGGAGGCGAGGGACCTTCGGCCTTCGGCCCTGCCTATCCAGCCTCCCCGATCAAGCGCGACAAACTCCGATGAGCGGCGGGGGCTCCTGCCTACATCGAATGAGGAGGCGGACGGCGTAAATCATTCCCTCACCCGCGGCCCTTCGGGCACGGGAAGAGGGGGATCGAAACTTTAACGGGGGATCTATCCGCTGCTCACCCGCCTGCCCCCGGTTGCTGACCTGAGGTATCCTCGATATAATTATCTACGCCAATCCGGGAACATAAAGTTGAGATGCCACCTTAGCTCAGCCGGAAGAGCACCCGCCTCGTAAGCGGGGGGTCGCGGGTTCGAATCCCGCAGGTGGCTCTCCACGTTTCGACATCCTCTACGTGGGAATCTCTTATTGAAGGGGACCCCCATCCCTGAGAATGTGTCAGGAGCTTCTCCCGGCTCGGGACCCCCCATTTCTCCCCATCTGGGAGCTTCCTGGATCGGGCTTCCAGTGAGAGGATGGAGGTTTTTGGCCAGCCGATGGGGGATCGCGCTCCCCAGCCTCCTGTTAGCCCTTGGGCTTCTCTGGATGATCGGAGCCTCCCAGGCGCCCCCCTCCGGCGATCCGGCTTACTGGATCTGGGCAGCTCGTGCTCGTCTCCGCTTCGGTCCTCTCTTCGATCCTCTGGATCGTTTGGGCCTGTGGTCCCTCGCTGAGACGCCCGGCTGGCGGCTGCTCTGGGCGGGTCTGGCCTGGAGTTTCCTCGCTCACGCCATCGAGGCGGGCCGGGCTCGACAACGGATGAGGGCGCTCGGCTTCGCCCTGCTGGTTTCCGCCATTGGGGCCGGGGGCCTGGGGCGTTACCTGCCACCCCCGCATTCCCTTCTGCTGGCTCCCGGGGAGGGACAATCGGTGGATGGCTTCCGACTGGCCCTGGAAGAGAACGGGCTCTCCCTCTGGCGCCAGGGAGACCTGATCGGACGAACAGGGTTCCATCCCTATCTTCCTTTCTTTCTGGGACCGTATGGCGGGATCGTCCGGCGCAGCCATTCGGTGCTGGAGGTAGAGGCCAGAGGCCCTTCCGGTCCGCTGACCCTGCGCGCCGCGCTGGATGCCCCTCCGGTTTCCCGGATGCTGCTGCATCCCTCTCCGGAAGGGGAAGCCTTCGCGGCGATCCCGGAAGCTCGCTGGATCCTCCGGATCCAAGAGGAGCGATGGCTGACGATCTTTGAAGAGGGAACAGGGGCGGTGATCTGGCAGGAGGAACTGCCCCGGCTGGCAGATGGCCAAGCCCTTGAGCGGACCCTCCCGGGGGGATATACCTTGCGCTTCACCGCACGTCCGGTGTATCGGTTCATCCTTTTCCTGCTCCCGGTCTTCCTTCAGCGTGCTCTGATGGGGGGGATGGCGATCCTTGGCCTGGGGATTATAGGAGCGGCCCAACTTCGCGCCGCAGCCGCTCGACGATCGTGCGCACCAGGTAGCCCTACTCCCTAAACATCCCCGGTGTAACAAAAAGCCTCTCCGGGTGTTTTTGCTAAAGAAAATGCGCTACATCAGGGGCAACTTCGGGCATGGAGTCCCATCAAGCGCCTTGGGGAGGGGAGCGGGCTAGTGCTTTGTCCAGTTATCAGCTGGGGATTTGAGGAACCGAAGCCAGTCCGGAAGGAATGGCCCCACGCCCCCCCGAAAACCCCCAAATCAAAAATGGACAAAGCACTAGGCGCCTCTCCCCCTAAAAACTGGGATTGGGGCAACTGCCTTCGGCGGTGCCTCAGCCCTAAAAACCTGCGGGAGGGCCCGGAAGTCGCCCGAGGAAAGAGGATGGAGCGAAAGCGCCCCACCATGGGGGAACGATCGATTGGACGAAGGCAGAATCCGCCGCATGGGCAGGAGGCAACCGAAATGACGCGCGTGGTGATTACCGGGATGGGGGCTATCACGCCCCTGGGGAACGATGTGGAAACGTTCTGGCAAAATGTGGTGGCCGGGCGATCGGGGGTGGGCCCGATCACCCTCTTCAATGCCTCGTCCCTGAAAACCCGGATCGCTGCGGAGGTCCGGGATTTCGATCCGGAAGCGTGGTTCGGACGCAAAGAAGCCCGGCGGCTGGATCGCTATGCTCAGTTTGCCCTGGCGGCCGCGCAACAGGCGCTCCAGGACGCCCGGCTGGATCCCGCTCATGTGGATCGGGAGCGCGTGGGGGTCGTGCTGGGAACCGGGATCGGCGGGATTGGCGCGCTGGTTCAGGGGGTGGAAACCCTGATGACCCGCGGCCCGGATCGGATCAGTCCGTTCATGGTTCCAATGATGCTGGCGGATACAGCCCCGGGGCTGATCGCCATCGCTTATGGGTTCCGGGGACCGAATATGGCGGTGATTACCGCATGCGCCAGCGGAACGAACGCGATCGGCGAGGCCATGCATCTGATCCGACGCGGGGATGCCGACGTAGTGATCGCCGGCGGCGCCGAGGCGGCCATCCTGCCGATTTCGGTGGCCGCCTTTAACGTAATGGGAGCCATCTCCACGCGAAACGAAGAGCCCGAGCGAGCCTCCCGCCCCTTCGACCGAACTCGGGATGGCTTCGTGATGGGGGAAGGGG
>NZ_JANWXB010000342.1 GCF_025055495.1 Thermoflexus sp.
GGGTGGAGGCCATCATCCTGCAGCTGAACACCCCGGGTGGGGAAGTCAATCTCACCCTACGGCTGGTCTCGATGATCCGCGAGAGCCCGGTGCCCATGATCGTCTATGTGGCCCCACGCGGGGCGATCGCGGGATCCGCCGGGACGCTGGTGACGCTGGCGGGGCATCTGGCATGGATGGCCCCGGAGACGGCCATTGGAGCCGCCTCTCCGGTGGGCGGCCAGGGGGAGGACCTCCCGGAAACTCTCAGCCAGAAAGTGAAAGAGATCCTCAAGGCTCAGATTCGCAGTCTGGCGGAGCGCCGGGGTCCGAAGGCGGTGGAGCTGGCAGAAGCCGCCGTAGAATCCGCGAAAGCGGTGAGCGCCCGGGAGGCCCTGACGGCTGGATTGATCGATGGGATCGCGGACAGCCCGGAGGATCTGCTCCGGCAGCTGGATGGACGAACGGTTTCCGTACAGGGCCAGCCGCGGACGCTCCGCACCCGGGGCGCCGCGATCGTCCCGCTTCCTATGAATATCGTGGAGGAAATCCTGCATCGCCTGGTGGACCCGAACGTCGCATTGATCCTCCTGGCCATCGGCGTGCAGGCCATTCTCATTGAGCTCTCGAATCCAGGCGGCTGGGTCGCCGGGTTCATCGGTGTGGTCTGTCTGCTTTTGGCGGCCTATGGGATCGGTGTGTTGCCCGTCAACTGGCTGGGATTGCTCCTGATGGCGGTGGCGATCATTCTGTTCATCCTGGATATCAAAGCGCCGACCCATGGGGCGTTAACCGCAGTAGGAACCGCCACCTTCATTGCTGGGGCGCTGGTGCTGTTCGCGCCGGTGGCAAGGTCACCCTTCCCGCCGCTTTCCCCCTGGGTGGCTGGCGGCACTGGGCTGGCGATGGCCGGTTTCTTCGGATTCATTGTGGCGAAGGCGCTCCAGGCGCAACGTCGGCCCAGCGTGATGGGCGTGGAAGCTCTGATCGGGCGTGTCGGTGAGGCTCGCACGGATCTCCATCCCATCGGCATGGTGCATGTGGCCGGTGAATTGTGGACAGCGGAGAGCGAAACGGGTATGATAGCCGCCGGCACCCCGGTTCAGATCGTTGGAGTGGAGGGCCTTCGGTTGCGGGTGCGGAAGTGGATGCCACCGGCGAGCTCGTCGATCCCAGCCCCCGCGCCCGAACAGCAGGAATCTGGATCTTAACCCGGGCAGCTCCCCATCGTTATGTTTCGATGATTCAGGCTGTCCGAGCCCGTGAAGAAGGCGAGTTGTCCCTCCCCGCGGCTCAAAGAGCCATGGGGAGGGAGGAGAAAGCTCTTGGCTGATATTCAAAACCCGTGCCGCTAACTGGACCCAGTGGCGGGCATGGGTTGGGGATCCTCCTTCCCACGCCGCGAAGTTGAGATCGCAACAGGGCAAGAGGTAGAGATGCCAGCGATGACCAGGATCGGAAACGGGACCGATCACCTACGGGTGCTGATCGTCCATCCCGATTTGGAGGCAGGGGAACGATTGGTCCAGAGCGCCGTTCAGGCCGGGCACGTGGCTCACTATGCTCCTGATCTGCGTGGAGCCCTTGCGCTGATCGCACGGGCCATCCCCGACATCATCGTGGCGAATCGGGAGTGGCTGGAACGCAACGGCCGCGGGCTGTTCAGCGCCCTTCGAGGATGTTCCCCTCTCCCTCTGATCTGCCCGGTGGAGGGTGTGAACCAGGATCCGATCTGGGATCGGCTGGCCCGAGCGGTGCGGGCCTTCCAGACCTGGACTGGGGGGGAGGTGACGCGGGTGGGCTCCCTGGTCATCGACCACGGTCGCAAACAGGTGATCTGGCGTGGCCGGCCAGTGCAGCTCCCTCCCCTGCAGTTCAAGATCATGACCGTCCTGGCCCGGCGGGCAGGCCAGGTGGTCTCTCACACCGATCTGGTGCGTGAAGTCTGGGGGATCGACGCCGAGGACCCCGAGGCCCGGGAGCTGTTAAAAGTTCACATCCGGCAGATCCGCAAACGCCTGGGTCTGGACCCCGAGCGCGGAGAGGTCCTGGTTTCGGTGCGCGGCTTCGGGTATATGCTGACCTCGCCGGAGGAGAAGGGATGACGGAGCGACCGAACCGACGGCGGGGATTGTGGATCGGTTACACGGCGCTCGGGGCATTGGGGTTGATCGCCGTCGCCGGGGGTATTCTCACTGCGACCCGTCCTCCCTCTCTATGGATCGCGCTGGCATCCACTATAGCCGTGCTCGCGCTCATCGGCGTTCTCGGGGTGGGTTACGCCCTGCGAGGATTGCAATCCGCTCAGTATTATCTGGATCGCAACGGATTGACGATTACATGGTGGCCGGCCGTCCATGTGATCCCAATCCACGCGATCCGAGAGCTGCGCCCGGGCCCGGCCAGCCGGAAGGCCATCCGAAGGTGGCGAGGCATACGCTGGCCGGGCTTCTATGGGGGCCATGCGTGGGCAGTAGAGGAGAACCGGCCCGTCCTCTTCTTTGCCACCGAGGATCTCCCCAGGCAGCTTTGGGTGATCACGGAAGCGGCCATCTATGCGATCTCCCCAATCAACCCCCAGGGTTTTCTGGAGGCTTTCGCCCAGCGGTCCGCCATGGGGCCCACCCAGCGCCTGCAGCAAACGACCCTCTTCCCGGGATGGCGTCAACGGGCGATCTGGGCGGATCGGACGGCGTGGGCGTTGATGATTTTTGCAGGCCTCGTGCTGTGGGGGATGTGGCTCTGGTTCTGTGGACAATTCCCCCGCCTGCCGGCCTGGGTGCGCCTGGAGGGATCCCCAGAGGCGCTGTTCAGCCCGGCAGCTCATCTGACTCGCCTGCCGACGCTGGGCGCGCTGACCTGGATGGTGAACGCAGGTCTGGGAAGCCTGCTCCATGAGCGGGAGCGGCCGGCCGCCTATGGCCTGTGGCTGGTGGGGCTTCTGGTTCAGATCCTGCTCTTCGGGGCCCTAATTCAAATCACACAGTAATGCGCCGAAGGCAACCCGCACCGCCCCCAAACCCGATGTGCGGAAACCGATGGGAAGGCTTCCATCTGTCTCCTCGCACCGTTCCCTTTCGCAGTGCGAGGTCCATGGAGGTCCAGGCTGGGGACTATAAGGAATCGATCCCTCCTTTGCTGGTGCCTTTTGAGCGGCGAGGAGAACGAAGCATGCAACTCCCGCCATGAGGATCGCGAGATCGGGAGCGGGGGGGGGGGGGGGCGCCCCCCGCCCCCCGCTCCCTGTTTCCATTCCTCAGATCTCATCTGGAGGTAGGGAAGAAAATGGGTCTGAAATCCGACCGCTGGATCCGCGAGATGGCCCTCCGGTATCGGATGATCGAGCCTTTCGAAGAATCCCGGGCGCGGCCTGGGGTGATCTCCTACGGCCTCTCCTCTTACGGCTATGACATCCGTGTCGCCGATGAGTTCAAAGTATTCACCGATGTTTATAGCACCGTCGTGGATCCCAAGAACTTCGACCCCCGCTCCTTCGTGGATGTCCGGGGCGAGGTCTGTGTGATCCCACCGAATTCCTTCGCCCTGGCCCGGAGCGTGGAATATTTCCGGATCCCCCGGAACGTCCTGGTGGTCTGCGTGGGGAAGTCCACCTATGCCCGCTGCGGGATCATTGTGAACGTCACCCCCCTGGAGCCGGAATGGGAAGGATATCTCACCCTGGAGATCAGCAACACCACCCCGCTACCTGCCAAGATCTATGCTTACGAGGGAATCGCCCAGGTCCTCTTCTTTGAAGCCGATGAGGTGTGCGAGCGATCGTATAAAGATAAGGGCGGTCGGTATCAGAACCAGCAGGGCATTACGATCCCCAGGGTCGGTTGATGTCTGGATCTTCAAGAGCCGAGCCCCCAACGGCCCATCTCTGAGGCAATTTCAGGGATGGGGAGGGCCCGTCGAAGAGGACCCTTCCCGCCCGCTGGAAAAATCGATTTTTCAGTTGCCGCATCAGATCCGGCTGAATAAAATAAGAGGCAAGATCCCTATCGCAGGAGGAGAAGATGGCTCCTCATCGGCACAGGTGGATCGTGGCAAGCCTCTTCCTGAGCATTGGGCTGGCCCTTGCGGCGTGCGCCCAACCCGCCACGCCTGCCCCTGCGACCGCCACCGCCCCCGCTGCTCCGCAACCGACGCCAACCCCCGCCCCCGCTCAGCCCACCCCCACCGCCGCTCCGAAAGAGATCATCTTCGGGATGCTCCTGGTAGGCCCCTACAACGACCGGGGCTGGAGCCAAGCCCACTACGAGGGCGGCAGGTATGTCGAACAGAAGCTTCCCGGCGCGAAGATGCTCTACATCGACAAGGTGAACCCGGCGGATCGCCCGGGGACCACGGCCTCCCAGCTGGCTGAGGAGCTGGTCGCCAAGGGCGCGAAGGTGATCATCTTCAACTCTGACGACCACAAGGACGAGGCGGTTAAGTTCGCCCGGGCTCATCCGGATATCGTGGTGATCCATGTGTCCGGAGACGATGCCTGGAAGGAAGGGAAGAACTACAAGGGCATCCCCAACCTGGCCAACGTGATGGGCGAGATGGAGTATGGGAAGATGATCGCTGGATGCGCGGCGGCCCTGACCACCCAGACGGGCAAGCTCGGCTATCTGGGGCCGCTGATCAACGATGAGACCCGGCGTCTGGCCGCTTCCGCCTATCTGGGAGCCAAATATTGCTGGGAGAAATACCTGGGCAAGCCGGCGGCCGATCTGAAGTTCAAGGTCACCTGGATCGGCTTCTGGTTCCACATCCCCGGTGTGACGGCGGATCCCACTCAGGTGGCCCAGGACTTTATCAACACCGGCCACGACGTGATCATCTCGGGCATCGACACGACGGAAGGCCTGCGGGAGGCGGCCAAGGCTGCCCAGGCGGGCAAGAAGGTCTGGGCCATCCCTTACGACTACATCGGCGCCTGCGAGGAAGCCCCCGACGTCTGTCTGGGCGTGCCCTACTTCAACTGGGGTCCTTCCTACCTCGCTCATATCAAAGCCGTCCAGGAGGGCACCTGGAAGCCGTCCTGGGATTGGGTGGGGCCGGATTGGAAGGACATCAACAACCCGGACACCAGCCACGTGGGCTTCCTGAAGGGCAAGGCCCTGAGCCCGGAGGCCTCGGCCCGGCTGGATGAGTTCATCAAGGGCCTGGGGGATGGCTCCATCCAGCTGTGGAAAGGGCCGATCCGGCTCCAGGATGGCACGCTCTATGTGGAGGAGGGGAAAGTGGCCACCCCGCAGCAAATCTGGTATCTCCCGCAACTGCTGGAAGGGATGGAAGGCCAGAGCGTCCCGACCCAGTGACGGGAGGCAGGAGGGGGTATAGGCTCAAGCTCGAGAAGGGGCGGTTTTCAGGCCGCCCCTTCTTGCTAAAGCGTTTATCCAAACAACGCTCTCTTTACCGGTCAAAGCGCTGCTGCTTTGTCCAGTTATCAACTGGAGATTGGGGGAATCGA
>NZ_JANWXB010000008.1 GCF_025055495.1 Thermoflexus sp.
GGGGAGAAAGGGGGGAGGGGCCGTCGCCTTCCGGACTCGCTTTGGTTCCTCAAATTCCCAGTTTATAACTGGACAAAGCACTAGCCCCAACCCCCCGGCGAGCTCAGAGGTCGGATGTCCCATTCATTGTATCAAGGAGCGGAGAATTGCGACGGACAAGGTGGCGCGTCGTCTCATCCGGATTCGAGAGTCGCACCGATGGAAGCCGATCGGGAAAGGCGGAAAGGCCCCGTCCCTAAAGCCTCCTGGAGGAGGCGAACAGCGTAGCGCCGGAGGATGGATGGAAACCATGGCCGATTCCGTTGCTTTCGGTTACGATTAGTCCAGAACAACAGCCGTCGAAATCCACCGTCCGAAAAGAGGCAGGGGTTGATGGAAACACGGCCTGCGTCATCCGCGCCAACCGATTCCGCCCAGATGGAATGGATCCTGGGCAACCTGCGCTGGTTGCTGATCGTGGCGATGGCCCTGACGGCGGCCCTGAACCCCGGCTCGTGGCAGGCGTCTGAAGCCGCCTTCATCGCCCTTCTCCTGCTCACGGGCCTTTACAACCTCCTGGTGCTCCTCGCCCTGGTCTTCGTGCGTTCCCGGCTTCCTCTCCCAGCCATCACGCTGGCGGGCGATGTGCTGATCACCCTTTCCTTCATTGCGATCACCGGCGGCCTGAGCAGCCCCCTGTTCTTCTTCGCTTTTCTCCCGATCCTCACGGCCGCCCTCCGGATCGGCTGGTGGGCCGGAGAGCTGGTCACCTTCGGCCTGATGGGAGGGCTGATCCTCTGGGAAGGGATCCAGGGCCGGGGAGATCTCGTCCTCCCCTCCTTCCTGGTTCAGGCGAGTGTCCTAGCGCTGGGCGCGTTGCTGACCGGGACCGTGGGCGATCGCCTGAAGCGGGAGATCCTGCGGGAGCTCCAGGAGCGGGAGCTGATCCAGCGACGGCTGCTGGCACAGACCCGTCAACAGCTGCAGGGCCTGTTTGAGCTGGCCGCCGCGCTGGGGCAGATGCGGCGGACCGAAGAGATCCTCCATGCCGCCTTAGAGGTCAGTGAGGGCCTGTTCCGGGGCAGCGTCCATCCGGCGCCGCCGATGTTCATCGCCCTGCTGGACCCCGAGGGATTGCGCGTGGCCGCCGCCCGACGCCTGCCGCCCCGAGACGAGCGGGCTCGCCTCCCCGGCCTGGAGGGGGCGATCCGGGAGGCCCTCGAGCGCGGGGAGGCGACGCTTTGTTCCCATCCGACCCAGGATCCGGAGCTCGGGCGGCTGGTGGTCATGCGCATCGCCCAGGCGGCCCTCGTCCTCCCGCTCGGGATCGGCCTGGACCGTTACGGCGTCCTGGTGATCGCCGGCCCGGATCCCCAGGTCTTCACCAGTGAGCGCCGGGATCTCTTACGGTTGATCGCCACTCAGGCCTCCATCGCGCTGCAGAACGCCCTGCTTTACCATACGCTCCAGCGGGAAAAGGAGCGTCTGGTGGAAGTGGAGGAGGAGGCCCGACGGCGGCTGGCCCGGGAGCTGCACGATGGCCCGACCCAGAGCGTGGCCGCCCTGGCGATGCGGTTGAACTTCCTGCAGAAGCTGTTCCAGCACGATCCCGCTCAGCTTCCCTCCGAGCTGGCGAAAGCGGAACAGATGGCTCGCCAGGCCGTCCAGGAGCTGCGCCAGTTCCTCTTCCGCCTTCGCCCGCTGATCCTGGAGTCCCAAGGGCTGGTGGCGGCCCTCACCCATCTGGCGGAGCGGCTTCAGGAGATCGAGCCCTTCGCGATCCATGTGGAGGTGGATCCAGCGGTGGACCAGAAGCTGGATCCCAACGCGAAGGGGCTGGTGTTTTCGATCGTGGAGGAAGCGGTGAACAACGCCCGCAAGCACGCAGAGCCTCAGAACGTGTGGATCCGTATGCGGATCGAGGGGGATCAGCTGCAGGTGAGCGTGGAGGACGATGGGGTAGGCTTCGACCCGCAAGCGCTGCGGGCGGATTACGGCCGCCGGGGCAGCATGGGGATGCTCAGCATGATGGAGCGGGCCGGGCTGCTTCGAGGAGAGTTCTGGGTGGAGTCCGCCCCGGGCCAGGGCACGCGGGTCCGCCTTCAGATCCCCCTCCCGAACGCCGCTCTGGACGCCAAGCCCTCCCCCCGGGAGGAGGCCCGGTGAGCCGCTGGATCCCCGCCCTGTTGCTAAGCCTCCTGGCGCTGACGGTGGAGCTCTCCCTCCTGGCGATTCGGCCCCGGGTCCCTCGATGGGGGCAGTTCCTGATCGAGATCGGCGCGCCGCTCCTCGGGGGGCCGCTTCCGCTGGGCTTGGCGCTGTGGGCGGGATGGCTCAGCCTGCGGGACGTCGGGCTGGTGGGGCCGCACCGCCTGGCCCCCGGGGCGCTCCTGGGATGGCTTCCGGCGGACTGGATCCGGGGGATCGGGCTGGCCAGCCTCTATGGGGGGGCGACGCTGTTGGCCCTCCGGGGCGCCGGCCTCTGGAGACCGGGCCCGCTGCCGCGGAGCGAGAGGCTGGAGAAGGCCTTCGCCGGCCTGGCCCGCGAGGCGCTGGTGGCCTTAGGGCGGGGGATCCTGATGGCCGCGTTGTTCCGCGAGAATCCGCTTCCGGCCGCCTGGATCGCCTTCGGCATCTGGTGGGGCACGTGGCAGGGAGTAGGGAAGCGGGTGGGGATCCGGCCGGGGCCGGAGGTCTGGGGCGGCGCCCTGACCGCCACCGCCCTCTTCGGGCTCACCGGCCATCTCTGGCTCAGCGCGGCCCTCCACGCCCTGGTCGCCGCCACCCTGGCCGGTCCGGCGTCACGGGAGGGGGCCGGGTGAGGCCGAGGCGACCGCCGGGGCCGCCCCACGGGCTTTCGGGAACCTCTGGGAGGCGATCCGAACCGGCCCGCAGGGGCCGAGGGGCGGTCTCCCCAGCGGGCAGGGCGCCTGAATTGCGGGGCTTGCTGCGCCCGGCATCAGGGGCAGAAGGCGCCGCGAATCCCGGTTTCGGTCGAAAACCCGGGGGGATTCGCGGAAAAGGGCCGATGAAGGGCTCGACGTCTCCGCCATATCTGGCGATCTCTTTATCTCTAATCGGAACATCTGGCGGTGCCCGACGCAGCCCTCCGGTCTCCTTTCCGCGAATGTCCCATGGGCGGCGAAACCCGGGGGGATTCGCGGCCCGGTCGGAGGATTGGGAAAAAGACTTGACAGAGCGACCAGAAGGTGGTTTAATTGAAACGAGATGAGCTGGGGAAGTGGATGGAACCTGAGGATCGGGCGAAAACTGGGGCCGATAGCGGCACAGAGGCCTCGCCGCTCTTGCAGTGACGAGACCCGTTTTAGGGGATTGCGACGATCAACAGTGCGTCGGCGAATGCCGCTTTTTCATCCACCTTGCAGTGACGAGACCCGTTTTAGGGGATTGCGACTTATTCATGAGCATGAAGAAGAATCACCACCACCACCACCTTGCAGTGACGAGACCCGTTTTAGG
>NZ_JANWXB010000012.1 GCF_025055495.1 Thermoflexus sp.
CTCCCCGCGGCCCTATGGGCTGTGGGGAGGG
Organism: Thermoflexus sp.; assembly: GCF_025055495.1. GTDB lineage: Bacteria > Chloroflexota > Anaerolineae > Thermoflexales > Thermoflexaceae > Thermoflexus. The sequence continues at coordinate 32 of NZ_JANWXB010000012.1, forward strand.
GGGAGAAAGGGGGATGGGCCATCGTTCCCCCCGAACAGAATTCCGCCTTCTAAATCCCCAACTCATCACAGGTCAAAGCGCTAACCCAAAATTCCCTGAAGTGATTAGAGGAATCGGAGAGGAAGTCTGCTCGCGGATGGACGGAGAAGCTTCCACCACACCCGTGAGGTCATAGGTCATGGCCCCGGTGATGCGGACTGGAAGGAACTGGCCAACCGGCCATTCCCCTTCCACCAGCACCAGCCCATCGATCTCGGGCGCATCCCGATAGGTCCGTCCAACGCTCAGGCCATCCCCCACGCCTTCGATCAGCACCTCCAGGGTCTTCCCCACCAGCGCCTGGTTCTTGCGCAGGGAGATCGGCTGCTGCGCGGCCATCAACCGCTCATAGCGTTCCCGCTTGACTTCCTCAGGGAGATGCCCGGGCTGCCGGGCCGAGGGGGTTTCCGGCTCATACGAATAGGTGAAGCATCCGACCCGGTCGAACTCCAGATCCTGGATGAACCGAAGCAGCGCTTCGAATTCTTCCTCGGTCTCCCCTGGATAGCCCACGATGAAGGTGGTGCGGATGGCGATATCGGGCATCGCCTTCCGGAGCTTCTCGATGGTGCGATAGACCCACTCGATGTTTGCTGGGCGACGCATCCGGCGCAGCACCGCGGGATGTCCGTGCTGAAGCGGGAGATCGAGATAGTGCGCCACCTGGGGATAGCGGGCCATCGTCTCAATCAGACGGTCGGAGACAGCGCCGGGGTAGGCATACATCACCCGGATCCACTTCACCTCCGGGACCTGCTGCACCAGGCCTTCGATCAGGACGGGCAGCCCATCCCGCATCCCCAGATCGTGGCCATAGTCCGTGGTGTCCTGCGCGATCAGGATCAGCTCCCGCACCCCCTGATCGACCAGGCGACGGGCCTCCGCCCAGATGACCTCCGGCGGACGGCTGACAGCGGGGCCTTTAATGAGAGGAATAGCGCAGAAAGCGCACGGACGGCGACAGCCGTCGGCGATCTTCAGATAGGCGCTGACCCCCTGAACCGCGGCCCGCAGCACGCCACGCTCCTCCCGGTGGATCGGTCCATCCTCCGGGATATGGAAGAGGGGCTCCGGGACGATGCGCCCTCGCAGCCCCTCGATGAACTCCAGGATGTCCATCCAGCGTCGAGTGCCGATCACCCCGTCGATCCCGGGCACCTCTTCCACCAGGCGGGCTCCCCATCGCTGGGCGAGACATCCCGCCGCGATGAGCAACTGCCCTTTCTTCTTCCGCGCCGCCAGCTCCCGCAGGGCCCTCAGGGATTCCTGACGGGCCGCCTCGATGAAGCCACAGGTGTTCACAATGAGCACATCCGCCCGGGCCGGTCGATCCACCGACTCATACCCGGCCTCCTCCAGCAACTGGGCCATGCCGGCGGAGTCCACTACGTTCTTCGCGCAACCCAACGTGATCAGGTGATACCGTTTACCGGATCCAATGGTCCTGGGCATCGTGCACGCTCCCAGACAGGCAGTGCTCAATATAACGTCTATAGAACATCCAGCGGATCCACGTCCACCCGCCAGCCCGGCGGCAGTGGGAAATCCTGAAGCCAGGCCACGGGATCAGGCCCTCGAAGGAGGATGTGCCATCGATAAAGCCCCCGCAGGCGGCTGAAGTAACATGGCGCCGGGCCGATGAGGGCGGTAGGAGGCGCTCCCTTCCGCTCCAGATGATCGCGCAAGATCTCCCCGAGCCGTTCGGCCGCCTCCCGAGCCCGATCCGGATCCGCATGCCAGTGAAGCAACCGCACCAGACGGTTGAACGGCGGATACCCATGGGCTTTCCGGAAGGCCCGCTCCTTCCGGTAAAATCCATCCCAATCATACTGCGCGGCGGCCGCGATGGCTGGATGATCCGGTCGATATGTTTGCAGGATCACCCGCCCCCCGAACAGTCCCCGACCCGCCCGGCCCGCGACCTGCACCAACAACTGGAACGTCCGTTCCGCGGCCCGGAAATCCGGCAGTCCCAGCCCCACATCGGCCAGGATCACCCCCACCAGCGTCACCAAGGGGAGGTCCAGCCCCTTGGTTAACACTTGGGTCCCGATCAGGACGTCCGCTTCCCCACTCGCAAAACGCTGCCAGATCAGGGCGTGGGCCGCCCGGGTCGGGGCCGTATCCAGATCCCAGCGCAACACACGGGCTTCCGGCCAGCGCTGGCGCACGGCTTCTTCCACCGCCTGAGTGCCGATGCCCATCCCCTTCAGCCGCCGGGATCCACACCGGGGGCATCGCGCAGCGGGCTCCTCGACGGCCCCGCAATGGTGGCAGACCCACCGGGTCGGCTGGTGATGCTCCGCAAGGGGAAGATCACATCGGGCGCATCGGATCAAATGGCCGCAATCCCGACAAAACACGAACGGCGCGGCGCCCCGACGGTTCAGGAACAGGATGGCCTGCTGTCCACGGCGGAGCACCTGGGCGAGGGCCTTCTCCAGCGCCCGGCTGAAGATCCCGGTGTTCCCCGCTTTCAGCTCCTGCCGCATATCGACGACTTCGATCGACGGCAGGCCGCTCTCCAGGGCTTCGCTTTCCACTTCCACGAATCGATCGAGGGAAGCGCCGAACTGTCGGGCCTGTTCCATCAGGCGCTGACGATAGCCCCGCAAGCGTCGGGGAAGGCTCAACTCCTCCAGCATCCCCCGCTCCACCCGATCGCGTAGCTCCACCCCCGGGGTCGCCGTGCCTAAGATGACCACCGCCTCCAGCCGGCGGGCCAAGGCCAGCGCGGCATCCACGGCATGGTAGGCGGGCAGGAGATAGGGGATCTGGGGCTGAAGGTCCTGTTTATAGCTGGCGTCGTGGGCCTCATCGATGACGATCAGCCCGAGATCCGGCATCGGGACAAAAAGGGCGGAGCGAGTGCCCACGATCACCCGGGCCTGACGACGGCGCACCCGCTCCCACAGCGCTCGCTCCTGCGTGGGGGGCATCCCGCCCGTCCATACCGCGACCTGGCCCGGGAAGCGAGCCTGAAAGCGCCGCGCGGTCTGAGGGGTCAAGGCGAGCTCCGGCACCAGAACAATGACCCCTTTCCCCCGACGCAGGATCTCTGCCACCGCCCGCAGATAGAGCTCCGTCTTCCCACTGCCGGTAATCCCATGAAGCAGAAACGCATGGAAGCGACCCGCCTCGATGGCGCGCGCGATCGATTGCCAGGCGATGGCCTGATCCGGCGTTAGGCTCGGCGGCTCCTCCGGCACGGGATAGGGATCCACCGTCTCCCATGCAGGCTGTTCAAAGAGCTCCAGGAAGCCCCAGCGGGCGAGCTGCCGCAGATCGTGAGCGCTACAGCCTGTCTCCGCCTGCAGCCAGTCGGCGGGCAGCGGCCGCGTCGCGGCCTCGAGGCGTTCCAGCAGCCGCCGTCGCCGCTCGATCACCACCCGGCTCCGCCCCAGGCGGAAGGCCGGGTCTGGCAGGGCTTTCAGCCGAACCCAACGGAGCATCGGGAGACGGCGTTCGCTGACCCGCCAGCTCCGCCGGATCCATCCCCGCTGGAGCAGGCGCTGAATCGCCCGCCGCCGCTCGACCAGCGGGAAATCCCGCAGGATGGTCTGCACCTCGCTGTGGGTCAGGGGCCCCTCGGCCAGGGCGGCGAGCAGAACCTGTTCTGCAAACGAGACGGCCACCGCCTGCTCCAGCCCATGGTCGGAGCGCTCGTGGGGGCATGTTGCGACGTGCCCCTTCTCATAAACCGGTTCCCGGCGTGGGATCAGGCCGGACGGGATCATCAGGCGCAGGCATTCGCTGATCGGAGCCAGATAGGTCCGGCTGAGCCAGGCCGCCCACTCCAGGCGTGGGGGATCCAGAACGGGGTCTGCTTCCAGACAGCGCAACACCGCTTTGCGCGCACGACCCTCCTCCATCTGCTCTCCCTTGCGGGGACGAGGGAGCCCCTTCCCAGCGATCCGACGCAACACAACCCCCGGCTCGGGCCGTCCGCTCCGTCCGAACGGCACCAATACCAAATGCCCGGGCCGGAGATAGCCACCCAGCCCTTCAGGCTCCTCATAGACGAAAACGCCGCCGGCATAGGCCGCGCCGGCGGCCAGAACGGCGATCTCCAGAGCCATTGGGATCCATACGAAACGAAATTATGCCATGTGCAACTTCCGACCTCTCCCGCGGGTTTTGGGGCTGGGGCGCCGCCTTCAGCGACGCCCAGCCCCAAAACGATGTTTCTCCCCCCTTATAGGGCCCCAGGGGCCCTGGGAGGTGCCTGGCCTGCTTCCCTCCCAAGGGTGCCTGGATCAGACCTGTCGCCTGAAGTTGCGCATGGCGTAAATTGAACCTACGATCCGTCACAAGGAAACATCCGCCCTGGGGTTGGGGATGGTAGGGCAAGCGGCCTCGCCGCCCACTCCACCACCCCCGCTTTTCTTATCCCTTCCCTACACTGCTTCGCGGCGTGGGGATAAGGGTAAGGGTAGGGGAAAGGGGCAAATCCCCAAAAGGGATCGTTCAGGTTCCAACAGGGCAACTTCAATTTGCTCGGATTCGTGCATTCGTGCCCCTATTCGTGGACGGCCCTTCCCCCCGGCACCCGGTTGGGATGCAATCCTGCATAAACCCGATCCGGGGTCAGGGGGAACGCATGGAACCAGACGCCGGTGGCATCGTGGACAGCAGCGATCAGCGCCGGGGCCAGGGGCAGGAAGGGCATCTCGGCCATCCCCCGCACCCCCCACGGGCCCAGGGGGTCCGGGTGCTCGAGGATCAGGCTTTCCACCTCCTCGGGAATATCATAGATCCCGGGGATCAGATAGGTGCTGAAGTGGCGGGTGAGGATGCGGCCCTGCTGCACGAGGAAGTTCTCGGTGATGGCGTAACCCACCGCCTGCACCACCCCGCCCTCGATCTGTCCCCTCAGGTTGATCGGATGGACTGCCCGCCCCACGTCGTCCGCACAGATCACCTTCACCGGTCGCACCTGCCCGGTCTCTATGTCGACCTCCACGAGGACCGCCTCGGCCACATACCCATAGGTCACATTCGGGCGCTCGGAGAAACCAGTCTCCGGGTCGAAGGGGAAGGTGCGCACAGGCCGGTAGGTAAACTCCCCGACCGCCGGGCGCTCTTCGTTGCGCCAGGCGGCCAGAGCCCGCTCCGCCGCGCCCCTAATAGCGTTGCCGGCCATGAAGGTCATACGGGAAGCTGAGGAGCTCCCCGAGCTCTCCGTGAAGGCGGTGTCCGAGGCCCGCAACTCGATCTTCTCCAGCGGCACCCCCAGCGCTTCGGCCGCCATCTGGACCATTGCCGTGTGCGCCCCCTGCCCCACATCCGCGCCCGCATGAAAGACGATCGCCTTCTCCACCTGGGCGTCGCCGTGGAGCTCGATGCGCGCCCAGGAATGCTCCGGGAAGCCAAAGCTGTAGGCGATGTTCTTGAAGCCGCAGGCGAACCCCCAGCCATAGCGCTTCATGGGATCCGGGGAGGAAGGCGCTTCCGGTCGAACCCATCCCCGTTCGGTCCGACGCCAGCCAGCTGCCCGGGCGCAGGCTTCAACGACTTCCGCGATGCTCACGCCCTCCGGCACGATCCCTCCCGTGGGCATGCGGGAGCCCTCTCGCCAGACGTTCTTCAGGCGGATCTCCACCGGGTCCATCCCCAGAGCCTCTGCGAGTTTGTTCATCTGGGTCTCGGCGATGAAGAGGGCCTGAGGCGCCCCGAAGCCCCGCATGGCTCCGGTCGGCGGGTTGTTGGTCAGCGCTCCCCGGATATCCGCTCGGACGTTAGGGACCTCGTAGGGGCCGCAGAGGGACATCGTGATGTTGCCCAGCACCTTAGTGGAGGTGTAAGCGTAAGCGCCCACGTCCGCGATCACATCCGCCTCCACCGCCAGCAGCCGCCCCTCCCGGTCCGCCCCCCAGCGCACCCGGGCCGTCACCGGATGGCGCTTGTGATGGCCGATAATGGATTCCTCCCGGCTCCAGATGATCTTCACTGGGCGGCCCAGCTTCCAGACCGCCAGAGCCAGGAGGATCTGCACCGACATATCCTCCCGGCCGCCAAAGGCTCCGCCGATCGCCGCGTAGATCACCCGGATCCGATCCTCGGGGAGCCCCAGCGCATGGGCGATCTGATGACGATCTTCATGGACCCACTGCCCCGCGGTCACCACGGTGATCCGGCCTTCCTCATCGATGTAAGCGACCCCCGCCTCGGGCTGGAGGTAGGCGTGTTCCTGGAACGGTGTCCGGTAGGTTCCCTCGACGATCACCGCCGCCTCCCGGAAGGCGGCCTCCACATCGCCCTGGCGGATCCGGTAATGGCAGAGCAGGTTCCCCGGATAATCGGGGTGAACCTGCGGGGCGCCGGGGCGCAGGGCTTCCTCGGGGTCGTAAACCCCCGGCAGGTCCTCGTATTCCACCTCAATCCGTTCCACCGCCTTCGCCGCGATCTTCTCGCTCTCCGCCGCCACCAGGGCAACTACGTCCCCTTCGTAACGCACCACGTCGGCGCCGGGCTTGCTCCCCGGGCCGCAGATCACCGGTTGATCGAAGTAGATCAGACCATACTCATTGACGGGCACATCCTTCGCGGTGAACACTGCCACCACGCCCGGCAACGCCTCTGCCCGGCTCGTGTCGATGCGACGGATCCGGGCAGGGGCCCGGCCGGCCCATTTCACCTTCAGGTAAAGCTGCCCCGGCAAATCCAGATCCCCCGGATAGGGGGTTCGACCGGTAACCTTCCCCTCCGCATCGATCCGCGGGATGGAGATCCCAATGGCCATTGGTCCATTCCTCCGCTGGCAAGCTGATCCGATTGCACTGCGAGGCGCGCGGATGGGCGGGATTTTCTATCGCTCAAGGAAGCTACCATAGCCATCTGGAAAGATCATTCCCAATCCCCTCTCTTTCAACTCCCTAAGGGGGACCTCTCTTCCTCCTGCAGGATTCATCCTGGCGAACCGCCGGCGGCTTCCTCCACCGCCCGGATGATGCTGTAATAACCGGTGCACCGACAGAGGTTGCCGGCAAAGGCCTGACGGATCTCCTCCAGAGTGGGCCGGGGCACTTCTTCTAACAGCACCACTCCGGACATGATAAACCCGGGCGTGCAATACCCACACTGGACGGCGCCCTGATGGATGAACGCGGCCTGGAGGGGATGAAGGGCGTCCCCAGGGGCCACACCTTCTACGGTCACAATCTCCGCCCCGTGCGCCCGGGGCGCTGGGACCAGACAGGACATCACCGCCATGCCGTCCAGGATCACCGTGCACGCCCCGCATTCTCCCTCGGCGCATCCCTCCTTCGTGCCCACCAGCCGGAGATCTTCTCGCAGCATACGTAGGAGCGTTTTATCGTTCGCCCCATGCACCACATAGCAGCGCCCGTTCACGGTCGTGATGATCGGCTCGGGGCCTTCCTCCCGATGACGAACCCGGCCATCCCAGGTGGCCAGCTCAGCCGGGACCTGAGGCCAGGACCGGGGTCGCCGATCGGAGGGCCTCCAGAGCAGCACCGGGCGTTCCGGAAAGCCCGCACGCTCCGCTCCATCCCGTAGCTGACGCAGTGCGCGCATCGTGAGCACCCGGACCATCTCCGCACGATACCAGGCCGGCCCGCGGATGTCGTCGATCGGACGGGCGGCGGCCTGGGCCAGTTCCCCGGCCCGGGCAATGACGTCCTCGGTCAGACGCTGTCCCTGCAAAACCGCTTCCGCTTCCGGGGCCCGAACGATGGTCGGCGCCACCGCTCCCAGGGCGATCCGGGCCCGAGCAACCCGATCGCCTTCCAGAGCGATCACCGCCGCCACGCTGACCACGGAGATCGCCTGGAACCGACGCAACCCCAGCTTCAGGAAAGTGCCCCGCTCGTTCGGCTTCAGGGGCTCGAACGCGATATCCACCAGCATCTCATCCGGAGCCATGGCGGTCCGCCGGACCCCCTGATAGAACTCCTCCAGGGAGAGGGTGCGCTGGCCCCGGACGCTCCGGAGCGTCACCGTGGCGTCCATGGCCCATAAGGGCACAATCGTATCGTTCGCTGGGGAGGCCGTGATCAGATTGCCCGCCACCGTGCCCCGGTTACGGATCTGAGGAGATCCGACCTCCCAGCATGCCCGGGCCAGGGGGAAAGCTCGCTCACGACAGAGCGAGGAGGCCACCACCTGATGATGGGTGACCAGAGGCCCCAGGTGTAGGCGTCCATCCACCCCGATCGCAAGGGCATCCAGGCCGGGGATCCGGGTGATATCGATCAGGACCTCCACGCCGGGGCGCTGGCCTCGTTCGAGCTCCAGGAGGAGATCGGTGCCGCCGGCGATGATCCGCGCCCGGCTGCCGTATCCGGCCAGCAGTTCCAGGGCCTCCTCCAGGGATGTCGGGGTGTAGTAGGCTTTCCACATCGATTCCCCCTTGGATGAGCGGATGGATTTGTATGTCCGACGAAGATCACTCCCGCCATGGGCAACGTCAGGCGGCGAGCCCGATCCGAGCGCCTTCGGGCGAGAAGCAGACCCAGCCTCTCCCCGCTCCCCGGAGCCTCCAGGGTCCTGGGGAAGGGGGAGAAAAACATCTTTGGGGCTGGGCCGCCGAAGGCGACACCCCAGCCCCAAAACTCGCGGGAAGTTGCCTTGGCGTCAATTCTATACCCTAAGTTTAATGGGATTCAGATCGTCCCTCCAATCAGTCCGGCAAACCCCTCTTTCCCTCCGGGGGATCGAAGCGGGCAAAGGATGCCAGGTAGCAAGTTGCATTATCATAGCGTAAGAAGCACAGGTCCTAAAGCCATGAGGCAGAGGGCTTGCGGAGCGTCCAATGGGCAAGCGGCCGATTTTGATTGGCCTGACCGGCAACATCGCTTGCGGTAAAAGCACAGTAGCCCGTATGCTGGCGGAGAAAGGGGCCTATATCATTGACGCCGACGCGATCGCCCATGAAGTGATCCGGAAAGGCACGCCTGCCTACGAGGCCATCCTCCGCCGTTTCGGAGAGGGGATCCTCGGACCGGATGGGGAGATCGATCGTCGACGCCTGGGAGCGATCGTTTTCCGGGATCTGAACGCCCTGCGGGATCTGGAAGCGATCGTTCACCCGGCCGTGCTGGTAGAGATTCAGCGACGGATCCAGGCCTGCCCGGAAGCCCCTGCGATCGTCATCGAGGCGATCAAGCTCATCGAATCGGGGTTCGCACGGGCTTGCGATACCCTGTGGGTGGTCACCTGCTCAGAGTCCGAGCAGGTCCGCCGGCTGATGATCGAACGGGGGCTCGCTGAAGAAGAGGCGCGCGTTCGGATCCGCGCCCAGCCTCCTCAGGAGGAAAAGATCCGACACGCTCATGTCATCATTGACAACAGCGGGGACCTAGAAGCCACGCGTCGTCAGGTGGAGCAGGCATGGCGCGAATGGATCGATCCAGATGCCACCGGATGAACACTCGCGCTTTGTGTAGTGCTTTACCCAGTTATAAACTGGGGATTTGAGGAACCGAAGCGAGTCCGGAAGGCGATGGCCCCGCCCCCCTTTCTCCCCCCACCCCCCCCCCCGCAGGGCC